>QHOQ01000066.1 GCA_003219355.1 Verrucomicrobiota bacterium | reverse complement strand
GCGGCATGTCATATTGCGAAATCTGATAATTCTTGGGCATGTCCGGATAGAAATAGTTTTTCCGGTCGAATTTACAAATGGGCGCGATGTCGCAGCCAAGCATGAGACCCGTGAGCACCGTCATGCGGAGCGCTTCGTGGTTCATTACCGGCAACGCGCCGGGTAAGCCCAGGCAAACTGGACACGTATGCGTATTCGGCTCCGCGCCAAATTCAACCGGAGATGCGCAAAACATCTTCGAGCGCGTCTTAAGCTGGACGTGCACTTCGAGACCGATGGTCGTGATGTACTGCATTGCAGATTTCAAATTGCCGATTTCAAATTTACTGATGCTGACTTGCGGGACGCGACAAAGATTGAGACCAATTCACTCGCTTCATCGAGCAATGGCTGGACTCGCCTCGCGGGATCAGCCTTGCTTCGATGATCAACTCCAACCATAGCTGAGCCTTCGATACTTTATGCAATGCAACAACGAGTTTAATAGCGCGTAATGCGAACCGTCTCGAACGTGCTTTTAACTCATCAGGCATCATTACAATCTGCAATTTGACATTTGCAATCTACAATTACTTCTGCGTTGCGTAATCGAGCGCGTGCTGTAGATCGAATTTCTTGATTTGTTCACGCAGCATCGGGTCATTCGCTGCATCGATGATGCGCCGATCTTGCAAAAGATCGAGAACACGTCCCTGCGCGATCATATCTGAGATTTCCGGATCGTTTCGTAAAGCGACAATTTTCGGATGTTCGCTCAATTCTCGCGCACCGGGAAACATAAGAAATTTCTGCGCCGCTTTTGGGTTGGAAAAAACACTTCCCAGCTTGCCGAGCGTCTCATAGTTCTGCGATGGAACTGGGTCTGTTCGCTTGACGGCTTCTCCAACTGTCCCAAGCTCGAGCGAATTCTTTAGTCGTGCCAGCGACCTGGCGAGTGTCGTCGATTGCTCAGCTGATTCTCCAAGAAAACGCCGTCGCACATCAGGCGCATGGATGTCGGCTGCTTGGGAACTTGCCAGACTGCGGACTTGTGCGTCCCCTACTGCGCCGATCGCACGAATGCCTACCACGGTCATCCAGAGGAGAAGGGCACCAAAAAACAATCCAATAACTGCTCCGGAAAATCCATAAACAACTCGGACAAGCTTGGAATTCTGTTGGCCAATGCGTTTGAACAAAATCGTTCCAAGGCTGGCGACCAACCCATAAACGACAAGCGCAAGCACGGCGCCACCTAAAGCCGACAGGATGATATCGGGGAGTTTCAAAAATGGTCGAGCCAATGGGACAACCAGTTTGCCGCCGAGGAAAGCGGCCGCATAGGCTACGGCAAGCCCAGCGACACGCACCAATTGACGGGGCAGACCGAGTCGCCAGCCACGCACGACTTCGAACAAAATCAAAACGATGGCAAACGAGACGAAGATTGCCTGCCAAAGTGGCGACCCAGCCGCCGCCTCGGGTTCCGGTCTCATCCTGCCGCGGACGGCAAAGCGATCGCTTGCTGGCGCAAGGCATGGTCGCAAAGCACGAGCGCGGTCATCGCTTCGACTATTGGGACCGCGCGAGGCAAAACACACGGATCGTGCCGTCCACGAGCAGAGAGCTTCGTTTGTTCACGCGATGTGCTAACGGTTTTCTGTTCGTGCGCGATCGTCGCGGTCGGCTTAAAAGCGACGCGAAAGTAAATCTCTTCGCCGTTGCTGATCCCGCCCTGCACCCCGCCGGAATTGTTTGTCACGGTCCGGATTTTACCTCTGCGTATTTCAAATGGGTCGTTGTGCTCGGAACCGCGCATGTGCGTCGCCGCAAACCCGGAACCGATCTCAAATCCTTTGGTTGCCGGCAGGCTCAGCATCGCTTTCGCCAAATCGGCCTCGAGCTTATCAAACACCGGCTCGCCAAGTCCGGCTGGAACGCCCCGGACCACGCATTCGACCACGCCACCTACTGAATCGCCTTCATTTCGAATTTGCCCGATCAGCGACTCCATTCTCTGGGCCGCTGCAATATCCGGGCACCGCACCGCATTTTTCTCCGCGTCCTGCACCTTGACGCTGGAACGATTGACCTTCGCGATGATCTCGTGAATCTGCGCGACGTAAGCGACGATCTCGAAATTCAAATAGAGGACCGACAATACCTTTTTCGCGACTGCACCCGCCGCAACGCGGCCGATCGTCTCCCGCGCCGAGGCGCGCCCGCCGCCCTGCCAGTTACGGATTCCGTATTTAGCCTCGTAACTAAAATCGGCATGCGACGGACGAAATTTTTTTGCGATCTCCATATAGTCCTCCCTCCGAGCGTCCTTGTTGCGCACCAGGACCGCGATCGGCGTCCCGAGTGTTCGTCCCTCGAAAATGCCGGAGACAATTTCGCATCGGTCCTCCTCCTTTCGTTGCGTCGTGATTTTGCTTTGACCCGGACGACGCCGATCCAATTCACGTTGGATGTCCGCTTCAGAGATGTCGATCTTTGGCGGACAACCATCAATTACGACACCAATCCCGCCGCCGTGCGATTCACCAAACGTCGTGACGCGAAAAAGCTGGCCAAAGGTGTTACCCATTGCGTAACACAGCCATCCTGGCTGTTGGAGGAATATGAAACAGGCGGGATGCCTGTGCCACGTTAAATCGCCTCGAAGGCGAATTGCAAATCGTCGATTAAATCGCGCACATCCTCTACGCCGACTGACAGACGAACGAGAGAATCTGTGATGCCGAGCGCTTCGCGTTGCTCCTTTGGAACCGATGCGTGCGTCATGAGCGCGGGATGATTGATCAGGCTTTCGACGCCGCCCAAACTCTCCGCGAGCGAGAAGAGGTGCGTGTTCTCAAGAAACCGTCGTGTGCCGGCTAGATCAGTCTTCAAGACGATCGTCACCATTCCGCCAAATCCGCGCATTTGGATTCGCGCCAGATCGTGATGCGGATGCGACTTGAGCCCAGGATAACTGACGGACTTGATTTCCGGCCGCTCTTCCAGCCAGCGCGCAATTTCAATCGCGTTTGAACAATGACGCTCCATGCGCAGCGCAAGAGTTTTCAAACTGCGCATAACCAGGAAGCTTTCGAACGGCCCCGCGATCGCGCCAACTGAATTTTGTAAAAACGCGATCTGGTCGCCAAGTTCCTTGTTCTCGCCGACTACCACGACGCCGCCGACCAAATCGGAATGCCCATTCAGATATTTGGTGGCGGAATGGATCACCAGATCGAAGCCGGCCTCGATCGGCCGCTGAATCCACGGAGTCGCAAACGTGTTATCACAAACCGAAACGATCTTGTGCTCGCGTGCGATTTTCGCGATCGCTTCCAGATCGATCAGCTTGAGCAGCGGATTGCTCGGAGTCTCGATCCACACCATGCGCGTGTTCGGCTTGATCGCGCGTTCTAAATCTTTCACATTGGTCAGATCGACATAGGTGAAATCGAGGTTAGCGGAATGACGACGGACCTTTTCGAAGAGTCGAAATGTGCCGCCGTAAAGATCGTCGCTCACGACGATATGCGAACCACTTTCGAGCACTTCCAGCGCAGTGGACATCGCAGCCAGCCCAGATGCGAACGCAAAGCCGCGTGTTCCGCTTTCCAAATCGGCAATACATTTTTCGTAAGCAAGCCGGGTCGGGTTGATCGAGCGCGCGTAGTCGTAACCTTTATGTTTGCCTGGGCTCTCCTGCACGTAGGTCGAGGTCGCGTAGATCGGAGTCATGATCGCGCCCGTGCTTGGGTCGGGTTCCTGTCCGGCGTGAATGGCGCGGGTCGCGAATTCGTGCTGCTTTTTCATGGCGATCTAATCTAACCGTGGATTACCCGCCTCCGCCAGTGGCTACCACGGGCAGGCAGCGGATTTCACGGATCAGAAAATTAATTAGAACCGCAGGGAATGCGGAAAGAATTCTCGGAAGATTTTAAAGCGAAACAGCTTTTTCACTGAGCTCCCGCCTTCCCGATTGATCTTAACTGAATTCGCGACTGACCGGCACGGATGACTTCGGCATGTGAAGCCGCAAATAAGAAAGCATATCGGTGCGCGTAACGAGCCCGAGAAATTTGTCGCCTTCCATTACGATTGCGACACGGCCACGATCAAATACTCCAAGCAAATCGTTAATCTTTGCCTTCGGTGAAAGCGTTTCCAGGCGATCGGTCATCGCATTCTTCACCAGATCGTTAAAGTGCCCCGGATCGCGATGCACTTTCACAAGGACGTCGGACTCATCGAGAATACCCATGGCACGACCCTTCTCATCGACCACGGGCACTTGCGAGACATCCGCCTGTCGCATTCGCTTAAATGCGGTGAGAAGGCTGTCGTCCGGACCGACTGAAATGACTTCGCCCGCTTCGTAGCGATGGGAAATCAGATCGCTTAAGTCGCCGTGGGGCGCACGATGGATGAAACCTTGCTCCGCCATCCAGAAATCGTTGTACATCTTCGAGAGATATTTGTTCCCAGTGTCGGCGACGAACGTGACGACGCGTTTCGATTTCGTTTGTTGCCGGCAGTAACGTAGCGCGCCGGCGACCAGCGTACCAGTGGATGAGCCGCCAAGAATTCCTTCCTTGCGCAAAAGCTCCCGCGCGGTTGCGAAACTTTCCTCGTCATCAATTTCGAACGCGTCGGTAACGAAAGACATGTCAGCAATTTCGGGGACGAAATCTTCACCGATGCCTTCGACGGCCCAGCTTCCCGATTCGACCAGTTTGCTGGTCTTGACCCATTCGTAAAGAATCGATCCCGTCGGATCCGCAAGAACCATCTCGATACCGCGCCGCGGTTTCACTCGCGAAAAAAATCGGCCGAGCCCGGTCAACGTTCCGCCGGAGCCGACGCCGCAGACGATTGCATCGACATCATGCCGCATTTGTTCCCAAATTTCCGGGCCTGTCGATCTTTCGTGCGCAAGTGGATTCGCCTGGTTGCCAAACTGATTGACGTAAAACGCTCCCGGAATCTCCGTGGCCAGCCGCGCGGCGACGTCTTGATAATATTCGGGATGTCCCCGGGTTACATCGGAACGCACGATGCGCACTTCGGCGCCGAGCGCCTTGACGTGGAAGATTTTTTCCTGCGACATCTTGTCAGGAATCACCAGCAGCACCCGATAACCTTTCGCGCCCGCGACCAGCGCAAGGCCAAGACCGGTGTTGCCAGCAGTTGCTTCGATCACCGTGCCACCCGGTCGCAACGTTCCATCGCACTCAGCCGCCTCGATCATGGCTAAGGCGACGCGGTCCTTGATTGAACCAGTTGGATTTTGGCTTTCGAGTTTGACGAAAAGCTGGCACGGCCCGGTGTCGATCTGGGTGATCTCGACCAGCGGCGTGTCGCCGATAAGAGAAAGGATTGCCGGCGGTTTATCCTGCGAAATCGTCGGCGCGGGAGAGGTCTCGATCATTTTCAAAATTCTAGTCGATCTTCGACTCCCCTTTATGCGACCACTCGGACTCGCTGTCGTCGAGAAATTGCTGCAAGAGCGGGAAACGGGCTTCGCCGTAGTTCAAAGCATAACGGAGATCGCCGCCTTTGTAGATCCAAGTCGTTGGAATCCACGAGAGCGGCAAACCGGCAAATTGTTTGATATGATTTTGACCGCGCGGCCCAGGATCGGCCAAAATGGTGACATTCGACTGGTCAGTGATCTCGAATTTTTTTAACATCGCGGCACCATCTTCACCGCCACTCCACACGGAAACGAAGTAAAAATGCACGTTCGGATTGTCTTTTACCATTTTGATCCAGCCGCCGCTTTTCAATTCAGCCTGGCAATTTGAACACCACGGAGCCCAGAGATGCACCACGCTGAGATGCTGCGCCTTAATCGCCTCCGCGACTCTTTGCTCTGCCACAGAGGGTTCGGCATTAAGCCGCGAAGTCGTTGTCAAAAGGGCGGTCAAGATCGAAAACCCCGAAATAATCGGAGCTCGCGGATACTTTCGGAGGCATAAGATCGACATTTTGATCGTAAGCTAAGGGGAAAACGTCCAACCCTCAACGTTCAACATGCAACGCCGAATTCAGAAGTGGAGGGACGCTCTCTATCCCATCCGAAATATTGGGCACCCTCCAAGGGACACGAGTTGACCAACCCTTTGAAAACGCCTACTATGGCGTCCCATTTCCGCTGTTTAACTGCGCGGAAAGATTGACGCTCGATGAGAGCGTCGCCGTGGCCGAAGGAGTGCCTTTTAACTTATGGTGCAAATGCAAGACGTAATGTCGAAACCGATGCCGGACTTCCGTGAAGGCAGCATCGTCAAGGGACGCATACTGGAAATTCGTCCACGCGAAGTGCTGGTAGATATCGGCTACAAATCCGAGGGCGGGATTCCGATCACCGAGTTTGAGGACATCGAAAATCTCGAAGTTGGTGATGAAGTAGACGTGCTCCTCGAGCGACTCGAAAACGACGAAGGAATGGTCGTTCTCTCGAAGGAGAAAGCCGCATATCGCCAGAATTGGAACAAGATCGCGAGCGTTTTTCACGGCGACGGCCTGATCAAAGGCAAAGTGAAATCGGTCGTGAAAGGCGGGCTTATGGTGAACATCGGCGTCGAGGCATTCTTGCCTGCGTCGCAGATCGACGTTGTTCCTCCGAAAGATTTGCAGCAGTTCGTCGGTAACACCTACGATTTCAAAATTGTCAAAATCAACGACGACCGCAAAAATGTCGTGCTCAGCCGGCGCGAGTTGATCGAGCAGGAGCGGAGCGAGAAGCGACAAAAATTCATGGAAGGCGTGAAGGTCGGCGACAAGGTGCAAGGGACGGTCAAAAATCTCACTGACTTCGGCGCGTTCATCGATCTCGATGGAATGGACGGCTTGCTCCATATCACCGACATGACGTGGGGCCGCCTCGGACATCCGAGCGAACTTGTGAAAGTCGGCCAGCAATTGGAAGTCGTCGTGCTCGACATCAACAAGGAGAAAGAGCGCGTCTCGTTAGGGCTAAAGCAGACGCAAAAAAATCCGTGGGACCAAATCGAGGAGCGTTTTCCGGCTGGTCAGCGCGTCAAAGGCAAAATCACGAACCTTGTTCCCTACGGCGCGTTCGTAGAGATCGAGGAAGGCGTCGAAGGTCTCATTCACGTCTCGGAACTTTCATGGACAAAGCGAATTATGCGCCCGTCCGACATTCTCACTGCAGGACAGGAAGTTGAAGCGGTCGTGCTTGGCGTGAACAAAGAAGAACAAAAGATTTCGTTGGGCCTGCGCCAGCTCGAGCCCAATCCATGGGATGAAATCGAAAAGAAATTTACCATCGGGAGCACCGTGCGCGGAAAAATTCGCAACATGACTGCCTACGGCGCCTTCGTCGAGCTCGACGAAGGGATCGACGGCATGATCCATGTGTCCGATCTGAGCTGGACCCGCAAGATCAATCACCCAAGCGAAGTCTTTAAGAAAAACGACGAAGTTGAAGCGGTTGTCATCGACATCGACAAAGTGAATCAGCGGATCAGTCTCGGGATCAAACAACTCGCGGAAGATCCATGGAAGAACATCGACGAGAAATACAAGATTGGTGACCTTGTTAAAGGCAAAGTCACCAAGCTCGCGAGTTTTGGCGCGTTTGTGCAATTAAACGACGACATCGACGGCCTCGTCCACATCTCCCAACTGAGTGAGGACCACGTCGCGAAAGTGAAGGATGTGCTCAAAGTCGGCCAGGAAGTCGAAGCGCGCGTCATCAAGGTGGACAAAGTCGAGCGGCGCATTGGATTGTCGATCAAGGCCGCCAACTATTCCGAGGAAGAACTGCGCAAAGAATCCGAAGCGTTCGACACGCTCAAGCCCGGTGAAGACATGGTCGGCCTGGAGAAGGCATTCGCCGCCGCCGAGCAGGAAGAATATCGCCCTGGCGATTCCAAGAAGGAATTAAACGAATCCAAGCGCGAGTCGAAGAAAGAATCCAAGAAAAAATAACTCGTTTTTGGATGTGGTCGCGCCGCGGTTCACAGGTTTCGCGGCAAGGATTTTTGTGCATTGCGCGCTTTGCCTCAAAGATCGGTCATTACGCCGATCACATATCATTCCGGAATTCACGTTCGGCCCACTACGCGCCACACCCCCGGTGAGCAAAGGAACGCTTTGGCCTCGAAAACGGGTGATCGGATCATGTATTCTTCCGATCGCGTCTGAGCCATAGAGAATTCTCGCCTGTCGTCCCATTCATGTTCGACCGAAACAAGTCCCGGTTAGCGAAAATCGCTCTGGCAGTTTTGCTCTGTAATATAGCTGGTTGCGGTGGCCCCTCGCACGACATCGTTGGTAAATGGCGTATGTCCGGAGAGGCAAACGCCACGGTTTGGGAATTTTCTGAAAATGGGGGGGTCGTGATCGGGAATACCCGAGGCAGATATATTCTCGACCGCGACCGTGTGAAGATTGACACGCCGTTCGCCAAGACTGTTTATCAGATGGAATTTTCGGCCGACCGTATGATTCTGAGAGAGCCCAACGGCCCCAAGCTTGAGTTTACCAGGCTAAGATAAAATTCTCGAAATCCACGGTTATCTTTCGGTTTTCCGCAGCAGGGCACGAGAACGTTATTTTCGGGGTCACGGAATTCGGTCAGCCACAGATCGTGAGTTGCCATCGGCGCGACGAGCATCGGTTTGTTTTCAAAGTGGACGTGGCGCGACTTCAAAACTTGGTGTGTGTTCTCGATGTCTGCGGCTTTGTAATAAAGAATCAAACTTGGATGATCATGCGTGCACCACACGCATGATTGCGGAATTTATCCTGCGCCGGTCGAGACGCACCTAAACTTGATAGCGCGAGGTACGCTTAAGGATTGAGCCGTACTAGCTCAGGGGCAACCAGTTGCCCGGTTGCGGCGAGAGTTTGGCGCCGTTGAACGAAAGATAAGTGTATTCCTGAAGGAGACGCTCATAGTCAGAGAGGAGTTTCATCGCATCATTTGGCTTGAGCCGATCGGATTTGATTGCGGCGTCGACTTCCGATTTGAGAAGCCGCATCAGCTCGACTTTGTCCCATTGCGTCATGGCAAGCACTTCGCCGATAGTGCTGCCTTCAATCACTTCTTCGATGTACCAACCCGATTCTTCATCGGGATCCAGAAAAACGTGCACCTCAGTCACACGTCCAAACAAATTGTGGAGGTCGCCCATGATGTCCTGATAAGCGCCCACCATAAAAACGCCGATGTAATACATCTCGCCGGGCGAGATGCGATGGAGCGGCAACGTCTCCTTCACATCCTGGAGGTCGATGAATTTTGCGATTTTGCCGTCGGAATCGCAGGTGATGTCAACGATCATGCCGTTGCGATCGGGCGGAGTGGTGAGTCGATGGATCGGCATGATGGGAAAGAGTTGGCCAAGCGCCCAGTGATCGAGCAGAGACTGAAAAATGGAGAAGTTGCAGATGTATTGATCTCCCAGTGAAATCTCAAGCTCCTTTACTTCCTCCGGCACAAAGCGCAGACCGCGATGCATGTTCACGATCTGCTGCGCAAGCTGCCAGTAAACGGTCTCGATCTTCGCTTTCGATTCCAGATCGAGCAGCCCCAGATCGAACATTTGCTGCGATTCTTCCTTGATCTGCTGGCTGTCATGCAGGCTCTCTATTCGGTTGCCGCGCTTCAGTCGCTGTTTCACATCGAGGATGTCGCCCACGAGTTTGTGATCTTTTTCGGTCGCTTCGACTTTGAGTTTCGGCGCGGTTCTCTCGATGGAGCTGAAAGCTTCCATCACGAGCACCGAATGATGCGCGACAATCGCGCGTCCGCCTTCGCTCACGATCGCGGGATGCGCGACACCTTCGGAATCGCACACGTCCATGATGTTCCAAACAACGTCGTTAGCATATTCCTGGAGCGAATAATTGGTGGAGCTGTCGAAATCGCTCCGTGAGCCATCGTAATCAACACCGAGGCCGCCGCCCACGTCGAGATAACCGAGCTTATAGCCGAGCTTGGCAAGCTTTGCGTAATAGCGGGCGGCTTCGCGCACGGCGCGCTTGATTGTTGAGATGTCCGGCACCTGCGATCCGACGTGAAAATGAACGAGTTTTAGGCAATGGGTCAGACCGGCGTCTTTCAACATCTGACTTGCAGCAATCAGATTGGTTGTATCGAGGCCGAACTTCGCGTTTTCGCCACCGCTCGGCGACCATTTGCCAGATCCTTTGCTGTGCAAGCGCACGCGAATACCGATGTCCGGTTCGACGCCGACTTCGTTTGAAGTTCGGATGGTTTGCTCAAGCTCTTCCAGCTTTTCGATGACAATGATAACCGATTTACCGAGCTTGCGGCCGAGGAGTGCAATACGAATGAACGCGGGATCTTTGTAGCCGTTGCAAATGATCAGACTTTCCGGGTCCTTGTGCATGGCCAGCGCGGCGACCAGTTCCGGTTTGCTGCCGGCTTCGAGCCCGAAGTGAAACTGCTGGCCGACATCAACAATCTCTTCGATGACTTCGCGCAATTGGTTGACCTTAATCGGGAAAACGCCGCGATACTCGTTGCGATAACCGAACTCAGACATCGCGATTTGAAATGCGCGATTAACTGATTCGACGCGATGCCGTAGCAAATCCTGAAGCCGGATTACCAGCGGAAAACCTAGCCCGCGATTGCGTGCTTCGTTGACGACTTCGAGGAGATCGATGCAACCGCCGTTTTCCTGCAATGGACGCGCCTCCACGTTTCCTGAGCCGTTGATTGTAAAGTAACCACGGCCCCATCCATCCACGTTGTAAGTAGCGATGGCGGACTCAACGCCCCACTCAGTTTTCATCTGTGGTTTGTGACGCGGCGACAAGCCGCAAACGCACATTCAATCACCAAGTCGAACATGCAAGTCCCCTTAAGGAAATTTTCGGCACTTATTCACAGCCGGCCAAGTTGGATCGAGCAGACCCTTCCTCGATGTTAAGAATCATCCGGCTTTGACGCTATTTTTCTAACGCGCAAGCGAACACGCGATCCACCGTAGCTTGTTTTTCATGCTCGGGCGGCTACCGTTCATCCGATGAACAAAACGGTGATCGAGGTGCAAGTGCGAGCAGTCTTGCCGACGAGCGGCGGGTGCGCGGTGTTTATCGGAAATAATGACAAAGTCTTCATCATTTACGTCGATCAAACGGTGGGCGGCGCGATTACCATGTTCATGCGCCAGATCACCAAGGAGCGTCCCCTTACTCATGATCTCATCGGACATTTGATGACGGCCCTCGGCGCGAAGGTCGAGCGAGTCATCATCAATGATCTCAAGAATGCCACCTATTATGCGCGCGTGATCATTCGTGTTGAAAACGAATTGCATCAGAAAAAAATCATCGAGCTTGATGGGCGACCGAGTGACTGCATCGCGATGGCGACACAGCAAAAGGCCCCCATTTACGTGAGCCAAGATGTTTGGGACGAAGTGGATGATATGAGCGATGTCTTGCGGAAGATGGAGGAAGAAGGGCTAAAGCCCGATCCCGAGACTGAGTCAGAAGAGTAAGTGGTGTAGCGGTGGCTGTCCTCAGTCGCAAATCAAGCGAAATCCTGCGCGTGAGGACACGCGCCTTCTACATCAGCCCAGTAAATCGCCGTAGCGCTTGTCCGCCAGCTCCAAACACCGCGCCAGAACCTCCGATGGCGTCTGAAGCTTGAGCGCTTCCTCGACAAGCTCGCGGCACTCAGGAATAGCCAGACTTTGCACCGCGCGCTTGACCCGCGGCACAAGGTTCGCGCCCGCGCTCAACTCGTCCATGTCAAGCCCGAGCAAAAGCGGAATGAGCGCGACGTCTCCCGCCATCTCGCCGCAAACACCGACCCAGATATTATTCGCATGCGCGGCATCGGCGATCATTTTAAGCAAACGCAGGACTGCCGGATGGGTCGGCTCGTAGAGATGCGCGATCCTCTCGTTCACGCGATCGACTGCGAGCGCGTATTGAATCAGATCGTTTGTTCCGATACTGAAAAAATCGACTTCGCTCGCGAGCACGTCAGCGGAAATCGCGGCACTCGGGATTTCGATCATCGCGCCAACTTCCGTTTTTTCGCCGATGTCGATCTTCGATGCACACAGCTCTTCCTTGCATTCGGCGAGCACGGACATTGCGCCGCGTAATTCGTCCAAGCCCGATATCATCGGAAACATGATCTTTACATTGCCCACAGCGGCGGCGCGAAGAATGGCGCGCAACTGCGTCTTGAAAATGTCGATGTTCTCGAGGCAGAAACGGATCGCGCGCCAGCCAAGAAATGGGTTCAACTCGTCGCTGATATCGACAGCCCCGGGGGCCAATTTGTCGCCGCCGAGATCAAAGGTTCGAATAATCAGCGGGTCGGGCCGGACGCGCTCCGCCACCTTTCTGTAAGTTTCGTATTGTTCATCTTCTGTTGGCAAAGTGTTGCGGTTCAGATAAAGGAACTCAGTGCGATAAAGCCCGATTCCCTCGGCCCCATTGGCTGCGACGGCATCGACGTCCTCCGGAAGCTCGATGTTGGCCGAGAGGACAATGTGGCGGCCATCGCGCGTAGTGGACACTGTTTCGCGAAGCTCTTTCAATTGCGCCACGACTTTGATTCTTTTCGATTCGACTTCGCCGTAATGCTTAAGCGTTTCCGGCGTTGGATCGACAATGAGAAAGCCAGTGGTTCCATCCAGGAGCACGTACTGACCGGTCTCAAGTTTTTCCGTGATATCGTGCAAACCGACCACCGCGGGAATGTTGAGCGAGCGTGCCATAATCGCGGTATGCGAAGTGCGACTGCCCAGATCGGTGGCGAGCCCAAGTACGCGCTCCCGATTCATCGCCGCCGTGTCCGATGGGGTCAGATTGTGCGCGATGAGAATGTGTGGTTCGCTCAACGCAAGAAATGTTTTGGGTGCTTTGCCCTGCAAATTTCGAATCACCCGCTTCGTCACATCTTGAATATCCAGCGCGCGCTCGCGTAAATAGGGATCATCGATCTTATTGAGCGTTTCGGCGTAAGTCGTGGCAACTTCCTGAAACACCCATTCGACATTGCAAAGGTCAGTTTCGAGTTTCCTAAGCACTTCATCGATCAAAGTGCGGTCCTCGACCACGAGGAGATGGGCATCGAAAATGGCCGCGTCCTTTGCTCCGATTGATTCCGCGATGCGCTGTTGCATCTCGAGAATCTGCATGCGCGTTTGAATCAGGGCGGCTTCGAAGCGCCCAATTTCATCCGTGACTTGGGAAAGCGAAATGCGGTAGCGCGCGACGTCGTCGAAATCGTCAAGAACGACATGAACCTGGCCGCGAGCAATTCCTGGTGAGACGCCCGCTCCTTCAAACCGAATTTCCCGTCGTGCGTTTTGCTCGTTCATCCACCTGCGAGGTTAATTGGGATGTCAACTCGCGAAAGCTTTCGCGGTCAATCTTCGTTGAAGCGGGTGCTGATTAATCCCTCGAGTTCTTCGATGGCTTTGTCAGCATCCGGCCCTTCGCAGCGGATGCGCAGTTTCGACCCCTGCCCGGCTGCCAACATCATTAAGCCCATGATGCTCTTGCCATTTACCTCTTCGCCTTCCTTTGCCACCCAAATCTCCGAGCGATAACGGCTTGCGACGCGCACAAACATCGCTGCCGGACGCGCGTGAAGCCCGAGTCGATTTACAATCGAGATTTCCTTCTCAATCCTCTGGCTGGACGCGACGCGACTCGCTCTGCGATTCAACAAACCCATTAAGTCAGTCCTTATGCTCCATTAAGTTGAGCAGCTTGGTGTTAAATTCGAGCGCGCTGTTCTGGCCGAGCCCCTTAAGTTTTTGATCCATCGCGGCGACTTCGATTAGACGCGCCATATCGCGGCCCGGCCGCACCGGAATTGTCACATGTGGCACCTGAAGCCCGAGAATTTCGTAAAATTCCCGGTCGAGCCCGATCCGATCAACGGCCTCGACCTCCTGCCAATCCTTCATTGTGACGACAAGATCGAGGCGCTTCTCGATTCGAATACTGCCAATGCCGAAAACGGAGGCCACATTAATGATACCGATCCCGCGAACCTCGATGTGATTGCGCGTCAGTTCCGGCGCTGTCGCCATAAGCTCGCGACCTTCGAGCGAGGTGATTCGCGTCACGTCATCGGCTACGAGGCTGTAGCCACGCTCGATTAAGCCAAGGACGCATTCGCTTTTGCCGATGCCGCTGGCACCGCGAATCAAAACCCCAACCCCCAAAATATCCACCATGCTACCGAACTCGGTCACCGTTGGCGAAAAATCGACTTCGAGAGCGATCGTCGCCGCGTTGATAAAGTTCATCGTGATCATCGGAGTGCGAAACACAGCGATCTGTGCTTTCTCCGTTACTGCGAGCAACTCCTCGGCAAGGTGAAACCCGCGCGACATCACCAAGCACGGAATCTTGCGCTCGCAAAGCTTGCGAAATCGCCCTATGCGTACTTTTGGAGTCAAACTTTTGAGATATGAGTGCTCGGCCGCGCCGAGCACCTGGACACGTTTCTCTGCGAAATAAGTGTAGAATCCGGAAAGCGCGAGACCGGGGCGATTGATCGTGGGCTCGCGAATTTTCCTGTGAAACCCTACGCGCGGCCCTTCCAACTTCATGTGCAGCTTCTCGGCATGAGAATTATAAAAACTCTCGACTGTAACCACCGGGACGCTCTTCTGCTGATCGCTTGTCAACGTAATCGTTTGGGTCCCGCTCTGTTGCGCCATAAGTGCTAACTTCTAACGTGAATAACGCGCAATTTCCAATCTGCATCGTGTGTTGATCCAACAACGATCCGCGGTGGATCGGTTACGAGAGGTCTGGCCGACGCACTTCGGATGAATATTTCATGCCCTGCCGATCACAGGTTGAGCCTCCTGGTCACCGGGTTCCCATTCGCGCAAAACCCGAAGGTCATTTTGAAGGGCCGATATGGCGGATAAACCAGGAACCGCGGCAGTGTTAAAGTGCGCGCGATGCATGTCAGCGAATGCGGTAAACGCGTTACGCAGTGCATTGATATTCTGCTCCATCCAGCGACGAAGACGGTTTGCGTAAAGACTCAGAAATCCCAACAACGCGCGATCGTATTCGATCTCCACTTTTCGCCTGACGTGCGATGTCAGCATGCCCTTGCCGAGCAGTGAAAGCACTGCCGATTTTTCGATCACAATCTGTTTGGAAATTTCGCTGACATCCAGCACTGGCATGCCAGCCGGTTTCGGTAACTCATCCGGGGCGGCCCCATCGCCACCCGAGACGGCGACTTGCATTGCCTCATCCAGAACATCCCGCGTTTCTTCGATCGACCGCAAAATGCCGGCTACAGGGCCGGCCAGCATGCTGGTGAGCGTTTCTGGAAAGAGTGCTGCAGCGTCTACATCGTCCGATTCCATCAAGTTTGGTGGCAATTTTCTTCGCCGCGACTCAATGATCTGTGGCTGCATCTTCATCACCTTGCGGGTAAGAAAAAAACTTCGGATTGCGCCCGTTCCAAAATGCCGTCGCCGTTGCGCAGTGCTTCGATGGTCTCGCTAGGCTGCGGTGCCTGCTCGGTTGAAATGCCTTCTGAACCGGCGTGCAGCTGCGCTCCAAAGCGCGCCAATGACAGTTTCACGCAGACCACCGATCTTGCGCTTTTGCGACGCAACGGCGAGCTCGTGATGTCTCGTCACTCATTTTTCATATCGCCATTGTTTCCCACGTCCTCCACGCTTAACACCCGCATGCGCTTGCGATAGAGACGGCCCCACGCGTGCATCGCCTCGACTGATGGCTGGAAAAACTTTTGCGCGATCAGCGTCGGTATAAACGCGCTCAGGATCACGACACTGACAAGAATTGTGTATTGCTGCTGGTCGATGATTTTGTTTTGCAGACCAAACAGCGCCGAAATCGTGCCGAAGGTCAGTCCGGTTGCCATTAGAAGCGTTGTGTAACTCGCTTCGCGTTTTCCCATGTAGTGCATTCGCGCAAGCGGGAACACGCCAACAAGCTTCGTGATCATCTTCAAGAGCAAGAGAGCCCCAATTATTCCGAGCCCCGTCCAGAGCGCCGGCAATGAAACGTAAAGCCCTGCCTTAATGAAATAGAATGGCGTAAAGATTGCGAACGCGATGCTGCGCATTCGGTTTAGGAGCGTTTTGTCGCGCAGAAAGACGCCGGACACAGCAAGACCGACGAGATATGCCGGTAAAACGGCCTCGCTTTTCGCTGTTGTGGCCAGGCCGCCGAGGAAAAACAGGATAAAAAAGATGAATTTAACCTCAGGCTCACTAACTCGGGTCGCGCCGAGTCGCACGATAATGAACTGCGTCCACGCCGGCATAAACCAAAGCACCACGCACATCACGACTACGAATAGGACAAGCCACATGTTGAAGTTTGCGAACAAGACCCCGAGTGCGAGAACTGTGCCGAGGTCTGTAATAAAACACGCAGCCAGAATCGTCTTACCCATGGCGGTGTCGCTATAACCGCCTTCGATCATTACTGCGTAAACGACCGCCACCGATGTGGTCGAAAGTGCGACTCCAGCGATCTGCGCCTGCTGCAGGGGCCAGCGGAGGACGAACTGCGCAAATAGCCAGACAATCGCGAACGGCACGCCGAAAGAAAGAATACCGATGAATCCGCTTGCGCGCAGATTCGCTTTCAGCGAACGGGGATCGATTTCTGCGCCCGCGAGAAACGTCAGAACGCCGCTGCCGAGCAGCGCGAGAAAATTGATCCAATCGGTGGTCGCATGAATTCCAAGAAAATTTCCCGCGACCACGCCAACGAGAATTTCGACTAATGCAACAGATATACCTGCCCAAATTGAAATGAGGCTCGCCGAAAGCGCGAGCGCCATCCAAATCGCAGCAATAAACCAAACGTTTTGCGTCATAACTCCTCCTTTGCCTTTCGGCGTTAGCAGGAGTCATTAGCTACGCGGTTTTCCTTTTCAGGACGGCAAACTCCATTGCCTCGGCCGGACTCTACCGGCATCTTTATTTCGGATCAACCAAGAGATTAGATGTCATTCGCGCACAACACGCGGAGCGCGAACGCCACCAAGGCCGATCGGCCAGCCGCCGGAAGACACCTCAATTCCTCCACTACGGTAAGAATGACAGTTACATTTTGAAGCGTTCGCCGAGGTAAAGTTGACGGCTAATGGGATCGTTGATCAGAAAATCTTTTGTCCCTTCGCTCTCGACGCGACCCTCGAAAATCAAATAGGCTCGATCTACGATCGACAAGGTTTCGCGCACATTGTGATCGGTGATCATGATGGCGAGCCCCAACTTGCGCAGATTCACGATAATCTGTTGCACATCGTAGACAGCAATGGGATCGACGCCACTAAACGGCTCGTCAAGCATCAAGAGTTTTGGTTTGGTCACGAGCGAGCGGGCAATGGTCAGGCGCCGTTTCTCACCGCCGCTCAAGGTTAGCGCGGTATTTTTCGCGATCCGCTCAATACCAAACTGGTGCAGCAATTGATCGCAACGATTCCGCCGCTCCGTTTTGCTCAGCGGGAGTGTTTCCAAAATTGCCATAATATTTTGCTCCACCGTCATCTTCCGGAAAATCGATTCCTCCTGCGGCAAATAGCCCATGCCGAGGCGGGCACGCTTGTACATTGGGTAATCAGTGACATCGGTATCCGAGAAAATAACACGACCGCTATTTGGCCTAACGAGTCCCACAATCATGTAAAAACTGGTCGTTTTGCCTGCGCCGTTTGGGCCCAGCAATCCAACGATCTCGCCGGCGTTGACGTGCATGTTGATCCCGTCCACCACCGCCCGACCTCCATAAATTTTTACCAACTGGTCAGTAGCAAGGACATTCTCTGGTTTTGCCGAAACCGGAAAAGTGACTTTCAGACTCGAGACAGGCACAGTTTGGCTGATCATGGCTTCGGCGAAGGCGAAGAGGTCGGAGACGGTTTCGTTTCGCTTTTTGTTTCATCCTTCGGCTGCTGCCGAATTTCAGTGCGACTTGGGCCATGAGTGGTCAGCTGGCTGTTCTGGTTAATAATCATGACCGTATCAGGGTTGGTCGCCACGTGCATATTCGGTCCTTCCTGCACACGCGGTGTTCCCGTCAATTCAACATCCCCCGTGCTAGCCGTGTAGATCGCTTTATCGGCTCGACCAATCGCCCGAGTCGGGGGCCCGCCGTTGGGGTCCGGCCGGTCGCGGACCAAGCCAACGTTGCCTTCTGCGATCGCTCTTTCAAGGCCCTGATTTTCACCCTTCGAGATGAACACCGTCAATTTATCAGATTGAAGATTAAATCGCGGATCGGTCACTTTCACACGGCCGCTAAAGATGCCCATACTTTTGTTCGAATCAAAATATGCTTCATCGGCATAAATTTGGGTCGTCGTCGGTTCATTGGACTGGAGCGCGTTGCCCCCGCCAAATAATTGATTCGTCGACGATTTCTCTTCCTTTTTCGTCGCTGGTTTCTCCTGCTTCTTTGGTGGCGCAGAGGCGGATCCCGCCGGCACAGCCGCAATCTGCCCAAGCAGTTGTGCTGCCGCCACGCTGGCCATTAGCAAAATCAACGTCGCCGGTCTTTTCATTGGCTCGTTTTTCCCGCGAGTTGCGATTGGCCAGTGATCACCATTTTCACATTGCCGATTAATCGTCCCGTCCTTGTGTTCGTATCGAACTGCACCGAATCGCCAGCGATGTTGAAATCTGCGCGTTGGATCGTTGTCCGCTCCTGCGAAGTTAAAATACGCGTGTTCAAATCAAGGACTGAAGTCTGCATGTCAATCTTCAGATCGGGGCGACTCTCTGGAGTATAGGTCGTGATTTTAAGCTGCTGGAAACCGACGTGCCCTTCGTCAATTCGGTGCGCCGTCCCTGCTTCAAATCTTCCGCGCAGATGACCCTCGCCATCGAAATCCGGTAAGACTAGGCCTTTGGCTTCGTGGCCGATAGGCAGCGGAATATTTGTCAGGCTCTGCTCTCCCGGCGAAGTAGCCGGTCTCGCCGTCACGCGACTTTGTTTCTTTTTGTGCCCTTTTGATTGGGCAAACACTTGAGGCGCCGATATCAAAATCGACAACAAAATCGATAACAGCCAATCGAACCGACTCCAATGTGCGAAGCGGCCGCTACGAAACAGCAGCATGAATAGCCTTTAACATGCGCAAGTGCTTCGGCAAATCCTTTAGCGGAATCTGGCTCGGCCCATCCGACAAAGCACGGGCCGGATCTTCGTGCACCTCCATAAACATTCCGTCGCACCCCGCGGCTATGGCGGCCCGCGCCAGCACCGGCGCGAGAACGCCATCACCCGACGTTGCGTTCCCCGCCCCACCCGGCCGCTGCACGGAATGTGTCGCATCGAAGATCACGCGATATCCGGCCTCGCGAATCCAATAGAGCGAGCGCATATCGGCAATGAGATTGTTGTAGCCGAACGTCGTGCCGCGCTCAGTGAAACAGAATTTTTCACTACCAAACGTCAGGAGTTTTTCGGCAATGTTTCGCACATCCAATGGCGCGAGGAATTGACCTTTTTTAACATTCACAGCGCGACCCGTTTCCGCGGCGGCGCGGAGTAAATCGGTTTGCCGGCAGAGAAACGCCGGGATTTGTAACATGTCGATCTTTTCCCCGGCAATCTCCGCTTCCGTCGGCGAGTGAACATCTGTTGTGACTGGAATTTTTAGCTCGTCGCCAATGGCCGAAAGAACATCGCAACCTTCCTCCACCCCAATTCCGCGAAACGAGCGCACCGAAGTTCGATTCGCTTTGTCATACGACGATTTGAAAATAAGATCGATATCTTCAGCCGCGCAGATTGCCGCGATTTTTCTTGCCATGCGCCAAACGAACTTCTCCGATTCAATCACGCACGGCCCGAGAATAAATGCGGGACGTTTTCCACCAATGGTGACTTTCCCGACACGCAAAGGCTTCGCTTTCATCAACGAGGTTACATTCTGTCGGTTCGGGCGATTGAGGTCAATCGCCGCTACCTATCGGCGCGTCAGATAGGGGTGGTTCACTGAACCGCCCGCGCCGAATAAGATCGACTACGGCAAAGGGGGCATACAGACCGAGAAAAAAGAGTAACGCGACTCCATGCATTTGTAGAAGGTAAAGCGGGCGCGAATCGGACAGAAAACTTAAAATGGAAAACGCCTCCGGTTTGTGGAGAAGGAAACCGTAATTAAAGCCGGTTAGCTCGTCGGCGATTAAGGTCACAACAAAATAAAATTCCGACCACAAAAAGGTGCGCAAGATCGACATTGGATATGGGCGGTATTTTTGCGTCAACATTAAGAAAACCACGCCGACGATGATGCCACAATGCGACGTAAAAAAGCTGATGAATCGCCAATCCGGAAACCCAAAACGCAAGTTGGGAGTGAGCACTGCTTGGAGAGTGCCACCGATTCCCCAGAAATACGCCACCTCGAACCACCGCTGATTTCCGGTCCACATCGCCACAATGACAACGACCATCCCCCAGTCGCAGAGCTGCAAAGGCAACATTTGCTGCCACGTCAAATTGCCGTGACTGCGCACAAAAACTAAATAGGCAATGTAGTTCACAACGAGAACTGCAGAAAGCACAGCGACAATTGCGCGTTCGACGCGCGTCGATTTTGTGCGGTACACGACTGCGGCAAGGACAAACGGCAACGTAATGGTAAGGACAATAACCGTGAGATGTGGCCAGCCGTAGGGCTGGAAGACGCGCTCGGGAATCATTTGTGCAAGCACATGGATAACCGAAAAGATCGACAACTGGGATTAGCGAATCACCCAGAGATTACAAGGAATCACATCGATGATCCAGGCGATGTTATTAGCCAATTGGCCGCTTGCCCCGTCATTTGTCCGCACCGGCACGGCAAGCAAATCCGCCTCGACTGATTGAACAAAATCGGAGGCAGCCAGTCCAGTGTTGCCACGGATGCAGCGCGCTTCTATTGGGACCTCGGTCGCGCCCGCGGATAAGACGAATTTTTCCAGCGCGTCTTCTTCGTGCTCATTTGCTTTTCCTTTTTCGCGATTGCCGGCATCGGCCCACCGCGAGGCCCGCGCCTGATCAAACGTCGTGATAATGCGAATGACATAAAGCCGCTCGCACGATTCGGCTAGCGCGAGCGGCAGAGTGGTCTTCAACGCCTGCAATCCATGCTCGGAATAGTCGGCAACGAAAACGATTCGGCGCAATGATTTCGGTTTTATTTCCGGTCTGGTGAAGAGCATGACTGAACACGTGGCCTCTCGAACAAGGCGACGCGCGACATTGCCAAGAAACGGATGCAGCACGATCTCTTTTTCGAGCGCGCCGGCAATTATCATGTCGATGTTATTGTCGGCGATTACGCGCAGGATCGCTTCGGCTGGCTCGCCCTGCTCATAGTGAATGATTGAATTGCTCGGGAGGTGCAATTGCGCGAACGCGTCACTGAATTTCTTCGTGGTTTCCTCATTGCGTTCACCGACATAAATAACGCGAAGATCCGATGAAAATCTGTCTCGGATTCGCTTCGCTTCAGAGAGCACTTGCTTAAACCGCGGGGAAAATGTGCTAGCTACGGCGATCGTTTTGTATGGTGCGGGATCGATCATTGGGTGAGAAATTAATCTCCGGCTCACAGAGATTTCAGCAACTGCCGATAGAGACTGACGGCCGCCGCCCTCGGCGAGCGGTTCTCTGCGATGATGCGGTGGCGATGCTTGCTCCTTTCCAATTCTCCTTTCCTCTGCGAATTTCCGCAGATGCGCAGAGCAATTTATCCGGGCAGTTTCGATCCGGTAACCAACGGCCACCTCGATGTGATTGAACGGGCCCGAAAACTGTTCGATGAAGTCGTTGTGGCTCTAGCCCACAATGACGAGAAACGTCCGCTTTTCTCACTAGAGGAACGTCTCGCTTTGCTCCGAGAAACCGCTGGAAAGATCGACGGTGTGCGAATCACCCAGTTTAAGGGATTGCTGGTCGAGTTTGCCAGGGCGGAAAAAGCGGGCGCGGTCATTCGCGGCTTACGAGCTGTTTCCGATTTTGAATTTGAATTTCAAATGGCGCTGATGAACCGAAAACTCGATGCCGCTGTGGAAACGATTTTCCTCATGCCGAAGGAGGATTACACTTATCTTAGCTCCCGAATCGTGAAAGAAATCGCGAATCTTGGAGGTGACGTTTCCAGCTTTGTCCCGACTTGCGTCGCCAAGGCGCTGAACAGGAAATTTACTCGATGAAAGCACACCTTAAACAAATCCCAGCCGAGGGCCTGCATCTTGAAGGCGAAGAAGCATGTTCAATTCCACAGCTGGAAGCAGAAGGAATTCGCTGCGCTGGTCCGCTTCACTACAACATCGACATCGGTGTCTCGTCCGGCGCACTTTGGGCAAACGGATCTCTTTCCCAGCCGGTGGAACTGCGGTGTGTATCCTGTCTGGAGAAATTTGTCCACGAGATTGAAGTACCGGCATTTGCAGTACATACGGAGCTGCGGGGACCGGGTCGATCTTACGCCATTCATACGAGAAGATCTTTTGCTGAATCTGCCCGCGCACCCGCATTGCGATCGCGACGGCGGTCGCATTTGTAAAGCGAAGCACATCGAGATGGCGGAGCAGGAGACGAAAGGCAAATCAAACTGGAGCGAGCTGGACAAGCTAAAGTTAAAACGAAAATAGGTTTCAGAGTTGTCTTTCTTCGGTTTCCTGCTTCTTTCTCGGCTCGTCAAATATGGGAGTCCCAAAACGCAAAACTTCGAAGATGCGATCGCGTTCGCGCAAAGCGGCGAACCGCTGGCATGCCCCGTCGCTAAACAAATGCCCGCAATGTGGCAGCGCAGTCGTATCCCATACTGCTTGTCCGTCGTGTGGTTATTACCGAGGGCGACAAGTGTTGACGCTCGAAGGGAAGTAGTCTAAAGCGGCGGCTGCGCCAGCTGCCGACGTGAAACCACCGGCGCCTGGCACAAACGCCTCCATTTTTTTGGCTTTGCAATCAGAGGCTTTAGTTCGCAAAGTTTCCCACCAATGAAAATCGCCCTGGATGCGATGGGCGGCGATTTCGGCCCGCCTAACCTCGTGGCTGGCGCCGTGATGGCGCTACGCGACTATCATCACATCAACAAGCTTTATCTCGTCGGCGACTCTTCCAAGATCGAAAGCGAGTTAAGGAAACATCACTGCAACGATTCACGGATCGACGTCGTGCATTCCACCCAAGTGGTGGACATGAGTGATAGCGCATGGTCCGCCGTGCGCCGGAAAAAAGATTCATCCGTAAGCCGCGCCGTCGATCTTGTGAAACGCGGCCAGGCA
Source organism: Verrucomicrobiota bacterium (assembly GCA_003219355.1). Classification (GTDB taxonomy): domain Bacteria; phylum Verrucomicrobiota; class Verrucomicrobiia; order Chthoniobacterales; family UBA10450; genus Udaeobacter. The sequence goes on along the minus strand of QHOQ01000066.1, from coordinate 203 downwards.
GACGCCATCGTGAGCGCGGGTCATACCGGTGCGGCCGTCGCCGCGAGCATCATCAAGCTTCGTACGTTACCGGGCATCGACCGTCCCGGCATCGCGGCGGTGCTTCCGACAGAAACGAATGTTTTTGTTTTGATCGATGCAGGCGCAAACATCGACGCACGGCCCGAACACCTTCTTCAATATGCGTTTATGGGCTCAGTTTA
>QHOQ01000239.1:2664-3032 GCA_003219355.1 Verrucomicrobiota bacterium | reverse complement strand
GCAATGCGCCTTTACCCACCAGTGTGGATTATCGGACGGCACGCCTTGAGAGACTGCCCGATGAACGGGTTCGTAATTCCGAAAGGCTCGTATGTGCACGTGAGCCAGTTTCTCATGCACCGCTATCCGCGTTACTACACGAATCCGGAACGATTCGAGCCCGAACGCTGGACGGCTGAAGGAATAGCTGCGCGCCCGAAGTTTTCTTATTTTCCCTTTGGCGCAGGAGGGTTGCAATGCATTGGAGAGAGCTTGGCCTGGACCCAGGCGTTGCTTGTCATTGGCATGCTGGCCAGTCGCTGGCGAATGCGCGTCGTTCCCGGTCATAAGATAGAGTTACTGCCCGAGATTACGCTTCGTTCGCGCTA
>QHOQ01000239.1:0-2597 GCA_003219355.1 Verrucomicrobiota bacterium | reverse complement strand
ATTTGCAGGCGCCGCCCGCTTTGATGAATTCACTCATGGGCAATTCGTGGCAGCGATAGCCGCGGTCATGCAGCGCGGCCACGAGTTTCGGCGCTCCTTCCGGCAAAACGATGTCGTGCTCCAGCACAACGGCGTTGCACGAGAAATGCATCGCCTCTTCCGGCAAAACATCGATCAATTCGGCCACGTGTTCGCGGATCGCGCGCTGCCCGTAGTCATCGAAGGCTGCCGGAAACCAAACCGCTGCGCCATCCGGCAGCGGGCAAAAACAGGTGTCGAGATGATAAAAGCGCGGATCGACGAGCTCGACCGAGATGACCAGGCAGCCAAGCATGTCTGCAATGGCGCGATGCGATTGAATGTCGGAACGAAACTTGTACCCGCAAAAAAGCAGGTCCCCACAGAAGAGCGCATCGCCTTCGCCTTCGAAGTAAAGGTCATTGGGCAACCATGAGACATCGTAGCCATGTTCTTCCATCCAGCGTGCAAAATGCGGCGCTTCGCCGGCCCGTTCTTTGTGCCGGAAATTGCTCGGAATGAATTTGCACCCGACGGTGAGTCCGGCATTGGCCGTGAAAACCATGTCGGGAAGTTTCGGCTGCGGGGTAATCAGATCGATCTTGCAATCCAATTTGGACAAGGTCGCATGCAAATCCCTCCACTGTTTTTGCGCGAGTGCTGCTTCCGCCCCGCGCGCGCGACTCATCCAGGGATTGATCTCGTACTCAATGCCATAATGGTCCGGCGGACAGAGGAGCAGCTCGCGCATAAGATCGGCAATTTACTCGCGAATCATTTCGGAGTTATTTCTGGCGATCGCCGGCAACCGCGTGCTCAGGGTTGGCGATACAGTCTGCGAGTTCGCGCAAGAAAGGCTCCACGTCTGTGACCAAGCCGATTGATTGCAACGGCTGGTGTTCGACAGCTTTCTCCACCGCCGACGGGTCTATATCGACGCAGACTGTTTTCACCGTAGGTGCGAGCATGCTGGCCACAGCAAGCGAATGCTGGACCGTCCCAAGCAGCAGCACGTGCGTTACATCGGCGAGTTTCTCCCGCATGATTTTTTGCGCCTCGACAACGTCTGTCGTCACGCCGGTAATCGGTCCCTCGTCGCGGATCGATCCGGTTAGCACAACATCGACCTTGTGGATCACACAGGTGTGCATGATGCCGCAGGTCAGGACTTTTTTCTTCACCGCCGTAGCGATTCCACCCGACTCGCGAATGATGTTGATCGCACGCAGGTGGTTCTCGTGGCCGCCTCGCGCGAATGCCAGATCGGGATTCATTCCCAGCGAGGTCCCGAATAACGCGCGTTCCACGTCGTAAACGGCAAATGCACTTCCGGCGAAGAGACGATCGACATATCGCGACTCGATGAGGCGCACCAAATGTTCGCCTGCGCCCGTCCGCACAATTGCGGGTCCGCCGACGACCGCAATTTTACCTTTCGCTTTGCGCACGCGTTGCAATTCGCGACCGAGCTCGCGGATCACGGCCGACTTCGGTTCGTCAGCATCGATGATGGTGTTGATGAACTGAAAGAGATCGGTGCGCGACGTCGAACGCTGCACCGGAACAACGCGAATACCCTGATGACCGACTATGATTTCATCGTCTTTGCTGACGTCGAAGAACTTTACCGCCCGGGCGGAGTGTTTCTTTCGGTCCACAGCAATGGCGCTATCCATCATCGCAGGCCGAACTTCGATCTCCTTGCCGCCAAATCGAACGAACGTTTGCTGATTGGTAGTGACATAGAAATCGCGCGGGAAAACTCCATCCGCGGGGGCCCTGGCCAAATGCGCGTCAGCGCGTTCGACAACTTCGGCGCCGTGCTGCCTCAGCCGCAGAATGAGTTTGTCGAGCGCTTCTCCTGTTTGGGCGGAGACCTCCATCCGCGCGAAGCTCTGATCGGCGCGTTTTTTTCCGATCTTGATCTCGCCAATCTTGAAATTCGCGCCGTGCGTCAAAATTTGATCGAGCACCTTCGGCAAAATGAGTGAATCGATAATATGACCGCGCAGCTCGATCGTTTCTGAAAACATCTCTGAAGCTTAGCCGATCAAATTGACCGCGCCAGTCGCTCAAGCTACATGAATCTAGAATCGCGAGGACTCACATGGAAAAACCAATAGCGAGAGGCCCTACAGCGAGTCGGAAAGCACATCTTGCTCTGCGCGAGAAATTAAATCGAAAATCGAAACCGCCACCGCCGTTGCCAGCGACGAAATCCCCTGGAAAATCTTCGGCTGATTTGAGGCGTACGGCTGGGACCTAATCCAGCATGGCGAAACGCGAACATTTGCCGGCCCTTGCCGCGAAGATTGGAGCGGCACTCTCGATCAAGTCCGAATACTTCGTCACGCAGCCTGCGGAACTGAGGATTCTGCGAGAAATGTCAGAATCGGAGGTTAGAAATTTTGCTGAGAGCCATGGCTGGCGGGTGGTGCGTCGCCTGGGGGGACGCCAGATAGAATTTTACAATGACGCGAGCCTGCGCGCGGAACTGTAGCTGTCGCTGGACAGCCCCTGCATGTTAGCTTACGAATGCGGCGAGGCAGACATAAATGAGTCCTGCAAAAATTTACTTC
>QHOQ01000238.1 GCA_003219355.1 Verrucomicrobiota bacterium | reverse complement strand
CCGGTGAAATTTGCGGGTCGCCGATCCAGACAAAATCGAACAGATCTTTTTCGGTGATGTTGCGCTTTTCCGCGAAAGCGTGACTGAGTGCGAGGGCGAGAAGAAAGGCAATGACGAAGCACGAGTGCCGAATGACGAATGAATGACGAAACCCGAACCCCGAAGTGCAAGATCGATATTGTTTCGTCATTTGATCATTTGAGTTTCCTTCGTCATTGGACATTCGGATTTCATCATTCCTATCACATGTGTTCGATCACATTGTCTCCGAATTGCGAACACTTGATTTCGGTCGCGCCCTCCATTAAGCGCGCGAAATCGTAGGTGACCCGCTTGCTCGCGATCGCGCCCTTCAATCCTTTGAGAATCAGATCGGCCGCTTCCGTCCAGCCTATGTAACGGAGCATCATTTCACCCGAGAGAATCACCGAACCCGGATTGACCTTGTCCTGGTTGGCGTACTTCGGCGCGGTCCCATGGGTGGCTTCGAAAACGGCGTGACCGGTGATGTAATTAATGTTTCCACCGGGCGCAATCCCAATCCCGCCCACCTGCGCCGCGAGCGCATCGCTCAAATAATCGCCGTTCAGATTCAACGTCGCGATCACGTCGAAATCTTCCGGCCGCGTCAGCACCTGTTGCAACGTGATGTCCGCGATCGCGTCTTTGATGACAATACCTGCGCCCGGCTTGTCCATCGGAATCTTGCACCACGGGCCGCCCTCAGTTTCCTTCGCGCCGAAATATTGTTTCGCGATCTCATAGCCCCAGTCGCGAAACGCGCCCTCGGTGAACTTCATAATGTTGCCTTTGTGCACCAGGGTCACGCTCTTGCGCTGATTCTTGATCGCGTAGGCGATCGCGCTGTGGATCAGGCGCACGCTGCCGGCGCGACTGACCGGCTTGATCCCGATCCCCACGCAAACGTCGTCCCCCTCAGGCGCGCCGACTTCTTTCCAGAACTCTGCCGCCTTCTGTTTCGTGCCGAAACGGATTTTGTCGAACTGCTTTGGAAATTCCTTCTGAAGAAAATCGAGAATCTTTTGCGCGTCCGGTGTGCCCGCGGGGTATTCGATCCCCGCGTAGATGTCTTCTGTGTTTTCACGAAAGATGACAATGTCCACTCTTTCCGGGTGTTTCACGGGCGAGGGGACGCCTTTGAAGTACTGCACCGGTCGCAGGCAAACGAAAAGATCGAGAAGCTGGCGGAGCGCGACGTTAAGCGAGCGAATCCCGCCGCCCACCGGTGTTGTCAGGGGGCCTTTGATGCCGACCAGAAATTCGCGGAACGCTTCCACCGTGTCGTCAGGCAGCCATTCATCGAATTTGTCCTTGGCGACCTGACCGGCGAAAACTTCGAACCACGAAATTTTCTTTTTTCCGCCGAAAGCTTTCTCGATCGCGGCATCGAATACGCGCACGCTGGCTGCCCAGATATCCGGCCCAGTGCCATCTCCGCGAATGAACGGAATGATCGGCTGATCCGGCACCTCTAACTGTCCCTTGTCGATGGAAATTCTTTCGCCAGAAGGTGGCGCAATGTTTTTGTACGGCATAAGCCGGAACTGTAACGGCAGGCGTGTCGCCTGCAATCACGTTAGCCATGGAATGGCTTCTGTTTACAGTCTTGGCCCGCAAATTGAACAGAAGCTAGCGAAGCGAACGAAGAAGAATATTCGAGATTGGCTGCGGATACGAGGCAAACCAATCCCGCTCAGCGCGCGTGAAGAGACGGGAAACTCGCGCTCGGTGAATTAATTGTGAGTTTTCTTGAAGACGTCGATTCCCGTTTCGGAGTGATTAGCTTTCGTCGTCGTGCTCCAGCGGCTCCGACCCATTGCCATTGTATCCAACCGGTGTGTCACCGTTGCTGCCGTGCTTTGCAGGGTCGCGATCTCGATTGCCGTTTCGGCGATGATTGGCTTCAACAGCAGTGCTCCAGTGACTGCGGACCATCGCCTGGGTGCCGAGGCGATGCGTTATTGCGGTGACGCCTTGAAGGGTCGCGATCACTTCTTTACTGAGACTGCGATGGTGCGCCAGGGCGCGATTTTTTAACTCCCGATGCAACTCGGGAGGAATTTTCTTCAGGGTTATGGTGGCCATTTCGGAATTGTTACGGCTCTGTTACGGCTTTGCAAGCCTAAAAAATAGAGCTAAAGCGGCAAAAGAAAACACCTTAGATTGCCCCCAAATCACGCAAACAAAATCTAATCAAGAAAGGCGCCCTCGCCACGATTGCATACTTGTGAGATGGCTCGTAGTAACCCACTATACTACTTGACCCGAAAAACGAGATAACGCTCCGGCGGGATTGGGGCAAACGCCCAGGGCAACGGGCCCCATCTGCTCGAATAAAATCCAGCACCCGTTTCTGGACTCATTGTTGCCAACAAAAACTGGGGGACATTAACTTGCTCCGGCCGAGCAGTTGTTGCCGGCAGAGTCCGACTGATGTTGGTGTTATTCACTGGAATGATAACCAGGTCACCAGAAACTATCCCGCGCTGATTCTGGTCCGCCGGCTTTGCCCTCCATTGCTGCAGGTCCACCGGCTTCGCCCTCCATTGTTCCATATAGTATTGGAAGCCCCAATGTCACCATACCGTCCCTGGCTCAGTCCGGAATCGATTCTGGAAATAGCTGGAGGCCAGCCGTGCGGTATTGGCAAACTTGTAATCCGCCGTTGTAACTAAAAGTGAAACTAGCGCGGCCGGGAGAAGCGGCCACCAAAGCGTGCGACCATTACTTGCCCCGGAGGCGTTGAATCGTCTGAGCAAGAGAATCATGACCGCGGGCGCCATTGGTAGGAGCGTTCGAGAGGTGATGGACCAGTTCAAAATTGCAGCACAAAAGAAGGTCCCGATTACCCAAAGGCTGAGCAGAACCGAATCCGCTGTTCGCCGCTGGGCGAGATCGGTCACCGCCAGCGCAAGAATCCCAATTCCGATGGTAGCGAACAAAGCTCCTTCGGTCGTGACCGCGATGGCACCGGTCCCGAGTCCGCGGCGAATGCCGAAATAGAATAGCAGGAGCAGGGCGACGAGGATCGCGAGTCCGCTGATGAGAACGCGCCGTGACTTAAGGAAGATCACATAGAAAACAGCTGGAAACAGACAACCGCCAGTGAACGAAAGCCCGATAATAAATTGCGCAAACAATTGCTTCTCCGCGCTCGTCGTTGCTTTCCACGGATAAATCATAGCGTTGCTGAAAAGGCCCTCACCGTATTTCGCTTTCGTCACTACTTCATACATAAGGATGACCGTGACCGGGATGAGAAGAAACAGAAGCCGGTAGGTGAAGCGGCGGTCTCGCACCAAAGTATAAGCCGCCAGAAGCGGCACCAGACTGGGGCCGCGGCGGCGAGAACGGATGCTAAGAGAAGAAACCGGTAGCTATGACGCTCGAGCCCACGCAACCAGCTCTCGACTGACCACACCCACAGCGCCAGCAGCCAGACATCGCACATTACTCCCGTTGCCGAGACCAGGAAGACGGGCGTGAAAAGCGTAAGGAGGGCGGCAAGAAGCGGTGAATCGCAAAGGCGTCGCGCCAGAAAGAACGTTCCGAGTGTGGCCGCGACTGCTGGAACGAGGAAAGCGCCATGCATTGCCAGTTCGCTCCAACCAAGGAAGGTGGCGGCGAGGGCCATGTAATACGAACTTAAAGGGGGATTTTGCATGACCGAAAACATTGGCTGAGCAATTCCATACCAGTTCAGCGAGAACCCGGATGGGTCGCCCGGATGCTTAGATATTTGCTGCGCCATCCACAG
>QHOQ01000231.1 GCA_003219355.1 Verrucomicrobiota bacterium | reverse complement strand
ATTTGGCAAAACTAACATGGACGAGTTCGCGATGGGTTCGTCGACCGAAAATTCCGGCGTAATGTTGACGCGAAATCCATGGGATTTGTCGCGCGTGCCAGGTGGTTCCAGCGGTGGGTCGGCCGCGGCGGTTGCGGCCGATGAAGCGTTCGGCGGACTCGGCACTGAGACCGGCGGGTCGATTCGGCAACCAGCTGCGCTTTCGGGTGTTGTCGGTCTCAAACCAAGTTACGGACGCGTTTCGCGCTTCGGCGTCGTCGCTTTCGCCTCCTCGCTCGACCAAGTTGGTCCCCTGACAAAGACGGTGCGCGATTCCGCTTTGATTATGAACGCGATCGCCGGCCACGATCCGCAGGAAACAACATCTTTGAACGAAACGGTGCCAGATTACACCGCGGAGCTTGGAAGAGACTTGCGCGGCGTGCGGTTAGGTTTGGCGAAGGAATACATGATCGAAGGGACTGATCCGCAAGTGAAAGCAGCGATCGACGTAGCTGTGAAACAGATGGATTCGTTAGGCGCAGAGATCGTCGATGTTTCTTTACCGCACACCGATTACTCGATTGCAGTTTATTATATTTTGGCAACGGCGGAAGCCTCGGCGAATCTCGCCCGCTTTGATGGCGTGCGCTACGGACACAGGGCGGAAAATCCAAAAGACCTTCTCGATCACTATGGCCGCACGCGCGAGGAAGGTTTCGGCCCGGAAGTAAAACGCCGCATCATTCTCGGCACTTATGTTTTGAGCTCTGGCTATTACGACGCTTATTATTTGCGTGCGCAAAAAGTGCGCGAGTTGATCCGGCAGGATTTCGCAAAGGCGTTCGAGAAGGTCGACGCGTTAATTTCGCCGACTTCGCCGGTCCCTGCTTTCAAACTGGGTGAACGCACGGACGATCCGCTGCAAATGTATCTCGCGGATATCTTCACCAGTCCCGCGAATCTCTCCGGAATTTGCGGCATTAGTGTACCGTGCGGTTTTGCCGACGTCGATGGGAATCGCTTGCCTATCGGTTTGCAGTTGTTAGGCAAAGCGCTCGATGAAGCGCGCATTTTGCGAATTGCACACGCTTACGAGCAGAGCACCGATTGGCACAGAGCCCGTTCGCCAATCGCAATGACTCTGCCAAACGCGTGAACAATTCAGACGGAAAGCGGGGATGGGCCGCGTTTAATCGCCGCCTCAACAGCCCGCCTGGGTTTCGCATTTTGATCGTCATCTTTGTCGTAGCGGCCATCGTGTTTTCGGGGGTTCGGCTGCTCCATTATTTCCGTGGTCGCAGCATCATGGATTACAAATTGTGGTACGAAACCGGCAAACGGGTGCTTGCTGGTCAGGAGATCTTTTTTCTCCATTTTGGGAAATACGACTTTATGTACCCGCCGCCCTGCGCGATTTTTCTGGGAGGCGCGAGTTTGCTGGGCCAAGCGGGATTGATTCTTCTGTTCGTTGCAATTAACTCAGCTGCTTGGTTTGCTAGCGTTCAACTGGCTGTGGTGCTCGCCGCCGGCGAGAGTCGCGCAAAGAGTGCTTGGCTGTATCTGATGCCGAGTCTGCTGGTAATTGTATACATCTGGTCCAGCTATCACCTTGGCCAATCGAGTCTCGTGCTTCTTGCGCTGATGCTTGGCGCTTTCGTTTTGTTGCGCACGAAGCGGCAAATTTCGGCTGGCGCATTGATTGCGCTGGCCGCAGCGATCAAAGCATTTCCAGCAATGGTGATTATTTATTTAATTTATCGGCGTTACTGGAAGGCGACCGTAAGTCTCGTCGTGGCGCTCGTATTTTTGCTTCTCGTTTTTCCGGCACCGTTCCGTGGATGGGAACGAACATGGCACGATCTTAAGCAATGGAGCGTCGGAATGCTGAAATACACCCCGGTCGGCGTGGCGCAGCGGCCAATGCGCAGTTACACGTGGAAAAATCAATCCCTTGTGGGCGTCAGCAACCGATTGCTTCGACACGTGGACGCGGATGCTGCTTCCTCGCCGCATGAACCCATCTACGTAAACGTCGCCGACCTTAAGTTTGCGACAGTCAATGCGATTATCATAACTGTCGCGTTGGCATTGGGAATTTTATTTATCGCGGCGATGCCTCGACGCGCAATGCGGACGGCAGAAAGTGATGCACTCGAATTCTCGTTGCTCGTCTTAATGGTGCTGATGGTCACACCGCTTTCGTTTGGGTATCTTTTGCGGTCGTGACACAACGAATGCTCACGGGGGAAGGCTCGAGCCTTTTATGGTGGAGCTTGCCGGTGCTAGCGATCCTTGCCCTCGCCTTGCCATTCCCGCGCGGGGCGCAGATCTACGGCAACACTTTTTTTGGTGCCCTGTTGCTATTTATCGGACTCTCGATTGAGCTTTTGCGCTGCAAGCGAGCAGGCCGATCATCGGCAGCCAAGGCCATTCCGATTCCACAGACGCCGATTTCCTAATCAGTCGATCGAGGCGCTGCTTATTGTCGATCTTGCAATTTGTGCGGGCCGGTACGGTCCCCGGACAAGGTGCCGGAACATTGCCAATAGCCATCGGCAAGAAAATCTCAGCGCAATGCCGAACGACATTTTCGATTTCCCGCGTATGCGATTACGAAAAGCGATAGGAATTTCGGATACGCGCAGGGTACCACCGCCGCGCACAATCGTCTCGAAAGCAATTTTGAAGCCCGCCGCTGGCGACGCGAGTTCCAGTAATCGAGAACGCGCAATTGCGAAGAAGCCGCACATCGAATCATGGACCCCCGTAAGTGGGTAAGCAAGCCCCGCGCCGATCCGCGACAATAACAGCCGCCAGAGCGGCCAGCCCGGTGTCGATCCACCGGGGACATATCGACTTCCGATCACCATGTCCGCCGTGCCGGCAAAGAGAGGCGCCAGCAAATCTTTAATCCGTTCCGGCGGGTGGCTGAGATCTGCATCCATCACAAGAACGACTTCTCCCTCTGCGGCGAGCGCACCCGATATAATTGCGGCAGCCAATCCAAGCTCTGCATGATCTTGCTCGATTAAGCGAATTGGATGACTTGCCGCGAGAACCCGAATCATATCTCGGCTCGCATCCGTTGAATTATTGTCGACAAACAGAATTTCGCGGAAGGGGACTGCGCTCGCGATAATCTGCGATACGAGCGGCGCAATGTTTTCCGCCTCGTTCAACGTGGGAACGATGATCGAGACTGAGCTGTCGGTGTTGGACATTTGGTGCGTGGAGCCGACGACGGGATTCGAACCCGTGACCTGCGGTTTACGAAACCGCTGCTCTACCAGCTGAGCTACGTCGGCGCGAGCGGGAAGATGGCATCCGCAGATTGCCTGAGCAAGCACCAAGGTATGGCGGTGACTGAGTCAGCCGCCTGATTTGTTCCTCGGGCGCTTGACGCAAGCACCTCTACATCGGCAACACAAATGTCTCGCCGATTTCCCGCAGTGCAATGCGCCCGGGCTCCGTGCACAGTGCATCTTCGAAACGCTCGATCGGTTCGCGCAATGGTTCGAAGCTGAGGCGGAATGTTTGGTGATGCACGGGCATGATAAACCGCGCGCCGGCGGCATTTGCCATTTCGATCGCTTGCTCGGGCGTACAATGCGACCGGATCCACGGATTATACGCGCCGATCGACACGATCGCGAGATCGATGCTCCCATGTTCCCGCAAATCGGCGAAACCGTTCATCAGAGCTGTGTCGCCGGTGAAAATAATGCGCCGATTATTTCTCTCCAATAGATAGCCGTTGTAGCCACGGTGAATATCCCGCTGCTTTCGCGCGCCCCAGTGTTTAACCCGGAGAGCCAGAATGCAGATCTTGCCCGCGGGAGTATCGACCCGCTTACGTTCGCTCCAGCGAAGTTCAGTCACGTCACGCAATCGCGTCCAGCTAAGCAAATCTCTCGTATGCGGCGCGGTGATCGCGGTGGTGTGTTCGTCAAACCGATCCAGCGTTCTCAGATCAAAGTGATCGAAGTGCGCATGTGACAGAAGAACAATGTCGATCCTGGGCAGCTCGTCGAATTTGAGCGCGGGTGCGATTAAACGTTTCGGGCCAATGGTGAATCCCGGTAACCGAATTCCAATGCGTGGGAAAAGTACTGGGTCAGTAAGAATCTTTATGCCGAAAAAATTGATTAAGACAGTCGCGTGGCCGAGCCACGCCACCGTCACTCGCGCGCCATTCCATTTCCTCGGCTCCGGTTTGGCAAAAGCTGGAGCAATCGGACGCCAGCTTTCGATCGTCCATTGATGCCAAAGATGCCCAAGCCAACGGCGCGCGCGCGAGCTGCGTAAAGTTGGTTGCTCAAATTTCTCTTGCACGACCTTGTGGATTGGATCAAAGCCTCGCAAGGCACTGCCCGAAGACGCTTCAGCTTCGATTACGGCGAAAGAGGCGTTTGAAAAGATCCCAAAAACCGCCGGTGGCTGCCGGCCGCCTGCCGCGCGCGACAAGCACGGGACAATTCGCATGATTCAAAATGCTGCGGGTGAGATCGCCCATAATGTAATGGCGAAGCAGCCCGCGTGCTTGCGACGTGCCGGTCACGATCAAATCGTAATCGCCATCAC
>QHOQ01000230.1 GCA_003219355.1 Verrucomicrobiota bacterium | reverse complement strand
AATCCGACGCGCACAACGATTGAGGTCGGTGCGCTACCGACACCGATCGCAATCGAACTGAAGGTGATCGCGGCGGTGGGATAAGCGACTCACGTGAGCACGGCGCCGTTTCGCATCATTGCAGCGGACCATACTGGCATCACGGTCACGAATCTTGAGCGGTCTGTGGCATTCTGGCAGGATGTTCTCGGCTTCGAACTTTCTCATCGTGCCCATCATACAGGTGAGCTCGCCAGCGAAGTCACTGGAGTGCCCGGCGCTGAGATCTCGATCGCCGTTCTCAAGGGTTACGGACACAAAATTGAGCTGCTCGAATATCACGGACCCGCCGATCGAAAACATGTTGCTCTGAGGCCGTGCGATATTGGTTCGGTGCACATTGCGCTTATGGTCGAAAATCTCGACGCCGCGCTGCGCGCGATCGAAGCGTCCGGCTGGAAAGCGGCTGGCAAGCCGAAGACTCTTAAAACGGGCCCTAACGCTGGGAAGCGCGTTGTCTATGTTCGCGATCCCGACGGGACAACAATCGAGTTCATGCAGCCACCNAAAGGAAGAAGGGAGAATTAAGAAGTAGAATTCAACTTTCTCTCTTATGACTTTTTCACGCGACGAAGATTTCGCGAAGCAACTCGACGCCGACGATCCGCTCCGTCATATTTGGGACAAATTTCATCTCCCAATCGGCGCAGACGGCAAGCCGTCGATTTATTTTGCCGGGAACTCGTTAGGTCTGATGCCGAAAGCGGCAAGAAAAGTTGTCGAGCAGGAGCTGGACGACTGGGCGAAGCGGGCTGTAGATGCTCATCACGCGGCGGATACGCCATGGTACTCATATCACGAGACGTTGCGCGAGCCGACGGCGCGACTCGTCGGCGCGAAACCGAACGAAGTCATCTGCATGAACAGTCTGACGGTGAACCTTCATCTGATGATGGCCACGTTCTATCGACCCACGAAATCGCGCTTCAGGGTTCTAATGGAAGAGCCGGCCTTTCCTTCCGACACCTACGCGATCAAATCGCAGATCGTTCATCACGAGCTCGATCCAAAAGATACGCTGATTCTCGCCACACCGCGCAAGGACGAGTTCACCGTTCGAACAGAAGAGATTGTCGATCTTATTGAGAAGCACGCTGCTCAGTTGGCGGTCGTGATGATCGGCGGCGTGAATTTCTTCACCGGCCAATTGTTTGATATCGAGAAAATCACGGCGGCGGCGCAGAAGCACGGGATCGTCGTTGGTTTCGATCTCGCGCACGCGATCGGCAATGTACCGCTGGCGCTGCATGACTGGAACGTCGATTTCGCCGTCTGGTGCTCATACAAATATCTCAACGCCGGCCCTGGCGCCGTCGCGGGTGCGTTCGTGCACGAGCGTCACGCGACCAACACAAAGTTGCCGCGCCTGGCTGGTTGGTTCGGGAATGATCCGAACACGCGCTTCCGATTGCACTTGGAGCCTGAGTTCATTCCGGTTCCATCCGCCGACGGCTGGCAGATCAGTAACCCTCCGATCTTCTCGATGGCGCCGCTGCGCGCTTCGCTCGCGATCTTCGATGAAGCCGGCGGAATGAAATCGTTGCGAGCGAAATCGCTCAGGCTAACGGGATATCTTCAGTTCCTGTTGGAGCGCGCCGGACATTCAAAGTTGGCGGTCATCACGCCACGTGAGGCGAACGAGCGCGGCTGCCAATTGTCGATCTTAGTCCACGAACATCCGAAAGAATTGTTCGCCAAACTCCAAGCGGTAGGCGTCAAATGCGATTTCCGCGAGCCGAATGTGATCCGGGTCGCGCCGACACCGCTTTATAACTCCTTTCACGAAGCCTGGCGCTTCGCGCAGATTCTCTCAGAGCATCAATGATACTGCTCGCTTCCTCTTCGGCCTCAATTGAAGTAATCATTAAAAATATCTATGAAATACGCTGTCATCATCGTCCGAGTCCTGCTCGGGCTCCTTTTCGCTGTCTTCGGGTCCAACGCCTTTCTACACTTTATTCCGATGCCGCCAATGCAAGGTCTACCCGGCCAATTCATCGGCGCTCTCTTTGGCAGCGGCTACATTTACCCCATTGCCGGCATTCAAGTGGTCGGCGGTCTGCTCCTGCTCATCGGGCGCTTCGTTCCGCTCGGGCTCGCCTTGCTCGTCCCGGTAATCGTAAACATCATGCTCTATCACATCTTTCTTGATCCGAGCGGTCTCGGGATGGCCTGCGTCATCTCCGTCCTCGCGCTCTTCCTGCTCTGGGCTTATCGCGATTGCTTTGCGCCTCTGTTGAAGCCTTAACTCGTCTCATTTTCTCTTTTGAAAACTGAATCAGCTGACCCCGACGCCGCGCATGGAAACCGATCCACGTGGATCGAGCAATCCCAGGTCGATCGTAAATCAGAAACATCTGTGATTTTGGTCTAACTCACGCTTAATTTTTACCAACTTTGCTAACGTGATTCGAACGGCTGTTTTCATCATTGCATTCAGCCTTTGCGTAAACGCGGTTTGGGCCGGAGACGAGAAATCGATCAAGAAGTTGCGTGACGCGCTCGTGGCGCTAGCGCCTGACGTGGATCCGGGCGAAGCCGAGCTGCTCTCGGTAACGGCGCACACCGCCTCGCGCAACCTTGCGCGCGAATATCGCCTCGTCTGGTGCCCGGCGTTTCAGAACGTACTGATCCACATGGGCAAGCGAGAACGTGGCTGGTGCGGTCATTATACCCGTGATATCGGCGAACGCCTGAAAGCGCTCAAGCTCAAGACGCTGGTGCTTCACTGGGGTGCTGCTTACGCGGGAACCTTGGACGAGAACAATGGTCTGGTAGTCACCGCACGAAACCAGCCTTTCGAGAACGGCATCGTCCTCGATGGCTGGCGCAGGGCCGGCCGGTTATTCTGGTGTCCAATCAAAGAGGACACTCAGTACGACTCAGGACAGGGGGCCCGGTGGAGG
>QHOQ01000116.1 GCA_003219355.1 Verrucomicrobiota bacterium | reverse complement strand
TCGCCGCAAAGGTGACGCCAGCGGTACTACCCATCCCGCCCAGAATCACCATGATCACGATCTCGATCGAACGCTGAAAATCGAAGCCGCTCGGATTAATGTAAGTAGTGCTGTGGGCGTAGAGGCCACCAGCAACGCCTGCAAAAAATGCGCCGAGCACAAAGGCAGTCACCTTGTAACGCGTCGTATTAATTCCGACGGCTTCAGATGCGACCTCGTCATCGCGTACCGTGAGAAAACCGCGGCCATAGGTGGAATCGATCAGACTAACAACAACATAGATCGTGATTGCGACAACCGAGTAAGTCCAAAAAATAGTCGTATAACTTGCGATGCCGCTGTAACCACGTGGCCCCCCGATCGCGTCCGTGTTCTGAATCAAAACGCGAATGATTTCGCCGAAACCGAGAGTAACGATGGCAAGATAATCGCCCTTCAACCGCAAGGAGGGTACGCCGACAATGAGGCCGGCAACCGAAGCAACGAGCCCGCCAGCGATTAAAACGCCGATAAAAAGTAAAGCGATGCTGAAGAAATTTGTTCCGAACGCTTTGAAAAAGGCAGTGCTGTGCTCAGTGGAGAGATATGCAGATACATAAGCCCCAATCGCCATAAACCCAGCGTGGCCTAACGAAAATTGCCCTGTGTAACCGTTGATTAGGTTGAGGCTGACCGCGAGCGTGATGTTGATGCCGATAAAGATAACAATTTGTAGATAATATGAATTGATCGCCCCCGAAAAGTGAGACGCGACGGCGCTCAGGACAATGCCGGCGAGCAGTATCCATTTTTTGATGTGCCGATATTTCATTGATCTCCCTCGGCCGAGTGCGCGCCTGACTTAAACCTTCTCAATCTGTGCACGTCCAAAGATGCCAGTGGGGCGAAAGAGCAAGATTATAATGAGCAGCGCGAAGGCAATGGCGTCCCGGTAAGTGGAAAAAGCCGAGCCCCCGACGAATGTTTCCACCACACCGAGCACGATTCCGCCCACGGCAGCGCCAGGAATATTTCCGATTCCACCGAGCACTGCGGCGACGAACGCTTTGATGCCGGGCAAAAGACCCATAAGCGGATCGATCGATGGATAACTGAGCGCAAACAAGATTCCGCCTGCGCCAGCGAGAGCGCTGCCCAGTCCAAACGTAAATGAAACAACTGTGTCGATGTTTACCCCCATCAGCGCGGCAGCCGTCGCATTGTTCGAAAGCGCGCGCATCGCCATTCCAAGTCTTGTGCGTTTCACAATGAAGGTTAGTGCGACCAGTAAAGAAATGGTGACGATAAATGCGGCCAGCTGTATGGTTGTGATCGTCAGTGCTCCCGTTCCTTCGAGCGGGCGATCCGGCATCAATTCGGGAAACGATTTCGGATCGGCGCCGAAAACAAACTGCCCGCCGTACTCGAGAAACAGTGAAACGCCGATTGCGGTGATGAGCACGGTGAGTTTTGGCCGAGAACGCAAGGGGCGGTATGCGATTTTTTCGATTGCGATGCCAAGCAGAGCGCAGATCAGCATCGTCAAAACCAAGACTGAGATTGGTCCGAGCGGCGTCATCCATCCGGTGAAATGCGGCAGCAACCGCGGGCTGAGATAATAGCCGCAAAAAGCACCGATCATGAAGACATCGCCGTGGGCGAAGTTGATGAAACGCAGAACGCCGTAAACCATCGTGTAACCGAGCGCGATTAACGCGTAGAACGCACCCAATGACAGACCGTTTATAAGCTGTTGAAGAAATTCGGTGCTCGTCATTCGGAGCGGAGCGTAGCCGAGGATTCTCTTATCGTCCATCCCGCAGGTGGACACGATTACGACCCGTCTTCAGAGCAAATACGGAGAGTTTCTCGATTGCCCCGGAATGACAACAATCAGGGCGGTACGCTCGCGACGAAGTTGGCTCGATTTGCCTTCACTTGCAGAACGACAGCGGATTTCGTCGCGTTGCGCTTTTCGTCAATCGTGATGTTGCCGGTAACTCCAGGATAATCCTTCACGTTTGTGAGCGCGTCACGAATCTTCGTTCCGTCAGTCGATCCCGCGGTATTGATTGCTTGCGCGAGAATTGTCATGGCGTCATAACCAAGCGGCGCCATTCCATCGGGCAGGGCGTGAAATTTTCCTTGATATTTTTTCACGAAATCCTGCACTTTCGGATTTTTATCTTGGACCGAGAAGTGCGTGGAGAAATAACAGCCGTCCAGTGCGCTGCCGCCAATCTCCGTCAGTTTTGGTGAGTCCCAGCCGTCACCACCCAGCAAGGGAACCTTGATTCCTAAGGAGCGCGCCTGCTTCGCGATCAATCCAGCTTCCGTGTAATAGCCGGGAACGAAAATCGCCTCGGGCTGGGCGGCTTTAATAGCGGTGAGCTGCGCACGGAAATCCTTGTCGGTGCCGCCACCCGTATAAGATCGATCGATCACAATCTGCCCGCCGTGGCTAGTGAAGTATTCCTTGAAAAATTGCGCCAAGCCTTTGGAGTAATCGCTCTTCACGTCCTGCAAGATCGCCACTTTTTTGGTGTGCAAATTATCGAGCGCGAATTTCGCCATGACGGTCCCCTGGAACGGATCGATGAAGCAGACACGGAAAATGTAATCGCCTTTTTCCGTTACGGAGGGATTGGTCGAACCCGGCGACACCATTGGAATTTTCGCTTCCTGGCAAATCGGCGCGGCTTCGAGTGAGCGCGAGCTAGCGATTTCGCCGACGATCGCAACGGCCTTGTCGTTCGCGATTAATTTTTTCACTGCGGCCGAAGGCTGACCCGGTTTGGATTGGTCGTCCTCCATGATTATCTTGATCTTGCGTCCACCAAGCAATCCGCCGGCGTTATTAATTTCCTCTTTGGCCAGCTCGACACCGTTGCTGGAGTTGACTCCGAAAGTGGCTTCGCTGCCGGTGAGCGAGGCGAACTCGCCCACTACGATGTCTTGCGCATTTGCCGGAAAGGCGAGCAGTCCGGCTGTTGCGAACAGAAATGAAACGACGATGTAACGGGTAAGTGGGTTCATGAATAGTCCGTCTTGTAACCCTTGCGCGGCTCGCGCGCAATTCCAACGTCTTGATTAGGTTGAAAAAAAATAGGACGACGACGCCCTTTACTCTGACCAGAAGCCCACCGTTTTCGGATTGTGTCAAAGCGTGCTATTCTCGCGCCCATGTTTGCAGCAAATCTCGTCCCTTTAGCGCGAAGAACGGTTTCGATCTTTCTCGCCGGACTGCTGCTTGCTTTTCCGACCTTCGGCGCCACCCGGTCAAACAGCGAGAATCGACGCTCCAAGCTGCCGCAATTTGAAGCGCTGCCCCTCGTGCGTTCGCGCCAAAATCACTTGCTCGTTCGCGCTTATATCAATGGCAGGCCAGCGTGGCTCGGCGTCGATAGCGGTGCGCCGGTGAGCGCGATCGCTTTACATCGTCGCGAGCATTTTCGGCTTACTCCGATTTCCGCTAAATCCACCCTGCCCGCGCGCATCCAGATTAATGGCGCTTTCAATAACGTGGCCATCGCCCGTGAGCTGCGGCTCGGCTCGCTAAGTCTGGTGGATGAACCGGTGGTCGCTGTCGATCTTGGGGGCTCCACTCGGGCCGCACAATTGCTCCACGAGCAGGAAATCGATGGAATTATCGGAGCTGATATTCTTTTCCCGACCAGAGCGGTGCTAGATTGTCACCGACAGTTGCTCATCTTGAAAACCGATCCGGACGTCGTTGGCAGCGCGCCCGGGTTCGATCGCCGCGGATTGCGCGCCGTGCCCATTCAAGTCAGCGATGGTTTCAATTTGTATGTCAACGGCTCCATCAATGGCGCCGCTGCCAAGCTTATGATCGATACCGGGTCGTTTGCCACGTTATTGCATCGCTCCTTCGTTCGGCGAATGCGGATTGCGACGCGCGAGACGCCATTTAGTTCTTCCGCAGTGAATCTTAAAGAACGCGGCGTACGAGTGGCGCGTATTCGCAAGTTGTCCGTTGGCTCTGTCGACATCGTCGGCAACGAAGTGGGCGTCGTCGATCTGGAGGGACTGATTCACGACGGATTATTGCGCGGGTCGCCGCCCGTTGCCGGTCTCCTCGGCGGCGAAATTCTCAACCGGCATCACGGCATTATCGATTTTGGGACGCGCACACTTTATCTTGAGCGGTAGGCGCGACAGCCGCAAAAAAACTGGCGCCTCCCTCCGACACCGGGCAAGCGTGACTCGATGGCAGCTGATAAGATCGACAGGATGGCAAGCGACCTCAGACCAGTCGGAGCGCAAGCGATCGGAGCTTTAGCGCTCGGCGCTATCGCTATCGGTACCCTTGCTCTGGGCGCGGTTGTGATCGGCCGGCTCGCAATTGGGAGCGCAAGAATCAAACGGCTCGAAATCGACGAACTCGTGGTGAAGAAGATTCGCATCACAGATTCGTTGGAAACGCCTACTCCGAGGTAGCCCGATCCGTTCGCTGAGATGCAAAACCGTTATTCAACATCGATTTCGCGTACTTGTTTTTGCGTTCGAATCGCTTCCACCTGGTCCCGAATTTTGTCCCCAAGCGCGATCGTACACGGAATGGCTTGGATGAAAATAAATGGCGATGAAGTATCCGAACTATTCAATTGCACATTCTCGACACCGAATGTGCGATAAAGAAATGGCTGCCGCGTCTCGAGGTCCTTGACCCGATACAACTCGAGCGTGTCTGTGACTTTGCTGAAAACGCCTTCGGTGATCTCCAGCCGCTCGGTCGTCAGTTCATAAACTTTATTTTTCGTTTGGAGATATCGCGCCAGCGCAATAAAGATCGGCACGATCAGCCAACAAAAGAGCGCGCATAGAATGTACAGGCCAAAGTTTTTCCATTGCGATGATGTGCCGCGCCAAACGGTTTCTTCCGGCATGGGGAAATTTTTAGCAGACCCTACACGGAGCACAAGGCGCTGATGATCACAATCACGCACGCGTTCGTGCTCGGCGCCGGGCTGGGCAAGCGACTAAAGCCGCTAACCGATGATTTGCCCAAGCCGCTGGTACCGATTTTTCAGAAGCCGCTCATTACTTTCGCGCTCGATCATTTGATCGACATCGGCGTGAAGTCTTTCATCATCAACACGCATAGGCTGCCGGACTTGTTTCGACGCTTTTTCCCGCACAACGACTACGAAGGTCATGTGACCAAGCTTGTGAACGAACCCGTTCTGCTCGATACCGGCGGCGGCATCAAGAATGTCGAACCCGATCTCGGGATGAAACCGTTCATCACTTACAGCAGTGACATCCTCACGGATATCGATCTGCAACCGTTGATTGACGAGCATTTCCGCTGCGGAAACGATGTAACCCTAGCGTTGCGTAATACCGGTCTTGCCGCCGCGGTCGCCTTTCGCAATGGCCAGGTGGTCGATATCTCGAACAGATATGGCGTGGCCGGCAATCACGACTTCGCCAACGTTGCGGTTTGGAATCCGGGGATTTTCAAGCGGATCCCACCGAATCGAAAAATCTCGTTTATTCCGATCGTCGCTAATTGGATCGGTGCCGGCGGCAAGATTGGCGGAGTCGTTCTCAATGACGGGAAGTGGTTCAACATTGGTTCGCGCACCGAGTATCTCGAAGTGCATCGGATGATCTCTAAAGAACATTGGAAGCCCCGTTACCTGAAAATGTCCGGTTGGCCCGAGCGAGTAGCCGCCGGTGCGATTGTCGATCGAACTGCGCAAATACATGGCTGCACAGTCGTGGGGCGAGATTGCCGCGTGGGAGGGGAGGCGATCTTGGAAGACACAATTTTGTGGCCCGGTGCACAAATTGCTTCCCAAAGTCATCTCCGCGGTTGTATTGTCCGCGCCAACCAAAAGGCGAGCGGCATCCATCGCGACATCGACATCTAATCATGTAAATTATGAGAACCGATCTGCTGGTTCGACGAACGCGAATGCATTTCCCGCGTTTCGATGTCGCGGAAATAAAGATTGCGCCGATTAACAAGGGCGGATCGGACCGGAGATTTTATCGCATCCACTGCTCACCCGAGCACACGCTCATCCTGGTGAAATACAATTTGGAGCGCGAAGAAAACCGGCATTACGTCCAGATCGCGGACTTTCTCGATGCGCACGACATTCGCGTCCCGAAGATTTATTTTCACGATCCGGCGGAAGGTCTCATCTGGATTGAAGATTTGGGCGAAAGCGATCTCTACAGTTATCGGCACGAAGGATGGCTTGTTCGCCGCGAGTTCTACGAATCGGCGCTCGATCAAATCGCAGCGCTTCACGCTTTGCCGGAGTCGGTCTGCGTCGAAATGAAGGAGCATTTGCCCGCCGAATTCAACGCCGAGCTTTACGGTTGGGAACAGAATTACTTTTTCGAAAACTGTCTCGGCCGCTATTTCGGCATGGACAAAGCGCAATGGCGCGAGCTGGTAGCGCTGCCTTCTTTGCGCAAGATCGCGGACCGGCTGGCTCGCTTGCCTAGAGTTTTGGTGCATCGCGATTTTCAATCGCAAAATATTATCATTCGCAACAGCTTGGCATACCTAATCGATTTCCAGGGAATGCGCCCAGGCTTGCCGGAATACGATCTGGCGTCGTTGCTCTTTGATCCGTATGTCGATCTTTCCAAGGCGGAGAGAGACGAATTGATTCGCTACTACAGGGAAAAACAGGCGGCAAATGGGCGGATAATTGACGGCGAGTTCGACGACATCCTGCGATTGTGCGCTATGCAACGCCTCATGCAGGCGCTTGGTGCCTACGGTTTTCTTGGTCTTGTGAAAGGTCATAAGCACTTTCTGAAACATGTGCCTGCCGCGATGACGTCGTTGGCGCTGATCGTAAGCAAGATCGGCGGACTCGAGAAACTTAATCGCGCGTTGATTGAGTCAGCCCGGAAGTAGGCGCGACGGGACCACGGTTCGTCGCTACATTTTAGCAACGAATGGATTCGTTAGGCGTTCTGTTCCAATTTTTGTCGGCGGCCCGTGTCCGGGAAGGACCATCACGTTGTCGCCGAGCGGAAACAGTTTTTTTCTGATGCCATCGAGCAAAAGATCGGCATCGCCACCCGGCAAATCCCATCGACCAACGCCACCGGCAAACAGGACGTCGCCACCGATAAGCAATTGGTCCTTGCGCGAGAAGAAGCAAAGACTGCCGGGACAATGTCCTGGAACTTCAAGCACTTGCATTTCCAAACCGAGAAATCTCTCCGCCGACCTCTCTTCGATGAAAAAGTCGGGCTGAACCGGTTCAATCTCCAATTCAAATCCGAAGTTGCGAAAGAATTCTGGATCGGAGATCATCGGCGCGGTTTGCGGATGACTGCCGATTTGGCAACCGAAGCGGCGTTTGATTTTGGCCACGTCGGGGATGTGATCGAAATGGCCATGTGTCAGCAGGAGAAGTTTTAGATCGACATCGCGCGATCCGACCCAATCGCAAGCGCCGTCAGGCGCGTCGAAGAGAATCCAGCCCTCGGAGGCTTCAAGCAGATAGCAATTCGTTTCGAAAATTCCGCCGCAAAAGGTCTCGTAACTCATCGAGCATCACTGTAACCGAGTCGTCTAACCCGGCCAGTACCGCCGCGGCTGGCGAAATATATTATTGGTAGACCGTCCGGTCAGTTCGGGGAAAGCTCCGACGCGACGATAACTGGATTTTCTGCGTTTTGAATGTTTATGCGGGCCAAGTGTCTTACATCCTACATGTCGACTTTGACTCCATATCTTGCGCTTCGCCCTGAAATCTGCGAAAGTGGAAAACCCTTTTTTCGCCGATGAAATCATCCTTGCAACGATCAGTGGCGTGTTGTGCCATTCTTTTCGCATCCGCGATCGCGGCGCCGCCTGCCGTAGCGACGTCGAAGGAAACGATAGCCGTCTCGGTGGGGAATCTTTTGCAGGAGGGTCATTACACTCGTCAAAAGCTAAACGAGGACCTTTCGAGAAAATTCCTTCAGACTTATCTAGAGCTGCTTGATTACAGTCACCTCTTTTTTACCCAGCAAGACGTCGACGCGCTCAATGCGAAATATGGGAACTCAATCGCTGGCGACGTTCTTCTCGGCACCCTAAAACCTGCCTACGAAATTTACGATCTTTATGCGAAACGCGTGGATGAGCGTGTCGCGAAAGTGAAGGAACTGCTGAAGGAGCCGATTGATTTCAAAAGCGACACCACCATCGAGCTTAGCCGGCAAAAGTCCGCCTGGCCAAAGGACCAGGCTGAAGCCGATCAGCTCTGGCGGGGCCGCATCACAAACGAGCTATTACAGGAACACCTGAGCGAGCATCCTATTGAGCCCGCGCCACAACTGGTCGCGCGCCGCTATGATCGCCTCGGCCGTAACGTCCACGAACAGGATAAGGACGAGCAAATGAAGCTCTTTCTCGATGCGCTCGCCCAAACTTACGACCCGCATTCCGAGTATCTGAGCAAAGCCGACATGAAAAACTTCAGCATTAACATGGGCCTTTCGCTAGTGGGGATCGGCGCCATGCTTCGGACTGAAGATGGCTATGCAAAAATAGAGAGCCTTGTTCCCGGCGGTCCCGCACAAGTGGATGGCCGGCTGAGAGTAGGCGACCGCATTACCGCCGTAGGGCAGGGTTCGGCTGACTATGTCGATGTTCGCGAGATGCGCTTGGACAAAGTCGTGGAAATGATTCGCGGCAAAAAAGGTACGCATGTGCGCCTTCTCGTAATTCCGTCAGACGCGACTGATCCGTCCCGTCGCAAGAATATCGAGCTCGTGCGCGATGAAATTAAGCTGAAAGATCAGGAGGCCCGCGCGGACATCATTATCAAGAAGGATGAGAACGGCGATCCGATAAAGCTCGGTTGGCTTACGCTCCCATCTTTTTATGCGGACATGGACAGACACCAGAAAAGTACGACCCGCGATGTGCTTGCGCTGCTCAAGCGATTAAAGAAAGAAAACATCGCCGGATTGGTTGTCGATCTTCGGAAAAATGGCGGCGGCTCACTTGAGGAAGCGCTCTCCCTCACGGGTTTGTTTTTGAAATCAGGCCCGATCGTCCAGACGAAAGATTATAATGGAAGCATTAGGATCTCGTCCGATCCAGATTCGGGAATCGCATATTCCGGGCCGCTGGTTGTGCTGACCAGCCGGCAAAGCGCGTCCGCCAGCGAAATCTTTGCAGCTGCTCTCCAAGATTACGGACGCGCCGTAGTTGTCGGTGATAAGAACACGTTCGGCAAAGGAACCGTGCAGACGATTCTTCCTATCGGCCGGTTTGCTTCGCTGCTTGGCAGTCATTCCGAGGAGGATGGCGCGTTGAAGCTAACGATCCAGAAATTTTATCGTGTCGCTGGTGGCTCGACCCAGCTCCATGGTGTGGCCTCCGATATTGTCCTGCCGAGCTTGAGTGATCTGCCCGAATTTGGCGAAGGCGCGCTTAAGAATTGTTTGCCATACGATGAAGTGTCCAAGGCGAAATACACGAAATGGTCAGACACGCATTCGCTTTTTGTTGATCAACTGAAGCGGCGCTCGGAAGAGCGGGTTAAAAACGATCCTGAATTCCACTATGTGATGGACGACATTGGTCGTTTGCGTCACAAGCTCGACGATAACCGAATTTCGCTGAACGAAGACGTTCGAAAAAGCGAAACGCAGGGCGACAAGCTGCGCAAAGAAATGCGTTCGAAAGAGCGTCTGGCGCGCAACGAGGAAGAACCCCGCATTTATCGGCTGACGCTCGACACTGTCGACAAACCCAATCTTCAACTGGTCATGTATCCTGGGAAAATGGCCGAGACGAAGAAGAGCGGAGTTCCTCCGAAACCTGTGCCTGAGGCAGCCTCGGATGCAGATTCCGATTTAGTCGCCGGCGTCGGCGGCGGGGACGATACCAAAGAACCGGCCATTGATCCCGAACGCGACGAGACTTTGAATATTCTAACTGATTTTGTCGATCTTTCGCGTGGCCCCAAAACGGCCAGTGCGAACACTGATAAGCCGTCCGCGCAGCGGCCTTAACACCTAGTTAAATGGCGTTCGGTTTTCTGTGGTGGCAGCGGTGCCGGCTGCTTTATCGTGCGTCGCTACCCGGGTCATCGCCACCAGAATAACGGAGGCGGAGCGAAGCGCTGATCAAGCGGTGAAGCGAAGCGCGGGCCTGCAAATCCAGGAGGTCGTCTTGGCATTATGGACTGCGATTGTTCGGAATAGCCCCGCCATCGCGGGGGTGTCCTGCCAAACACAGTCACTGGAGTTCCGACGCTGACCGAGTTGAAAAGTGCAACCGCGTATTCCTCCGGCATGCGGACACAGCCGTGTGACGCAGGGTAACCCGGCAGATAGCCGGCGTGCATTCCGTCTGCGCCGTTGAAGCGCATAAAGTAATGCATTGGCGCAGGAATAAATTTTCCTCCTGGTGGCACACGCATATCCGCATCGGCGTCAGCGACGATTGTGTTTCCGCGTGAATCGACAATTTTCCCGTACATGCTCGAGTAATGGCTTCGTTCCTTCTCGAGAATTTTGAATGCACCTCTCTCGGTGAGGTGTCCGTAGCGACCGCTGGAAATTGGCGTCGCCAAAATCGGATGGCCGTTTTGAAGGAGGTAAGCAGTTTGCGCCTCTAAATCGATCTCGACTGAAGTCGCCGGATTTTGCCCGAAAACAGGGACGAGCGCCAGGAACAGAATCGGCACAGTCGAGCCGATTTTCTGGAGTACGTTCACAACCTACTTAACCCTGGTGATCGTCAAAAGTCTCAGACTGCAATCGGCGCTTTGATTGCCGGATGCGGATCGTAGTCGATTAGTTCGAAATCTTCGAAGCGGAATTCGCGGAGGTCTTTAATCGCGGGATTCAACCGCATTCGTGGCAAAGATCGACAATCACGGGAAAGCTGCTCGCGCGCTTGATCGAGGTGATTTCGGTAGAGATGCAAATCGCCAAAGGTATGAACAAATTCGCCGGGTCTTAGATCGCACATCTGCGCGACCATCAACGTGAGCAGCGCGTACGATGCGATATTGAACGGCACGCCCAAAAAAAGATCGGCGCTTCGTTGATAAAGCTGGCTGCTTAGCTCGTCGTCTTGCACATAAAACTGAAAGAGCACGTGACACGGCGGCAGTGCCATCTTGTCGATTTCCGCCGGATTCCACGCGCTCACGATCAATCGCCGGCTCTGCGGATTTGATTTAATCTGCGCGATGACATTGTCGATCTGATCGATGCGCACTCCTCTGTCGCCGCGCCAATCTCGCCATTGCGCGCCGTAAACTCGGCCAAGATTGCCTGTTTCATCGGCCCATTCATCCCAAATCGTCACGCCGTGCTCGTTGAGAAAGTGAATGTTGGTGTCGCCGCGCAGGAACCAGAGCAATTCGTAAATGATCGATTTGATGTGTATTTTTTTTGTGGTGAGCAGCGGGAAATTTTCCCGCAAATCGAACCGCGCTTGCGCGCCGAAGATCGACAATGTGCCTGTGCCGGTGCGGTCAGGGCGCGGCTGGCCTTGGCTGAGGACCAGCCGAAGGAGATCGTGATACTGGCGCACGCACGAAATTATCGCCTCCAGCGGTATTGCGAAAACAAAAAAGCTCTGCCTTAAGGGTACAGCGAAACTCTGTGGACCCGACGAAGCGTGATTTTGATTTGCAGCCCGACATTCCTGGATGTAGAATGGAACGCTGAGCTAGCGAAGAGGAGAGTGCCGCATTGGCTCAAAACTAGACTTCGCAGGGCCGGAATCGCGACGAAGTGTCGCAACTCATTCGGCATTAAGTCGCCGGATGAATGTGTTAGAGCTTCGATGACAGGTATTTAAAGATGCAGGGGTCGGTTGGCTTGGCTCCTGCTGGGTAACGCACAGGAGGATTATACTCAAATGGCTAAAGTTTTAGGT
>QHOQ01000115.1:4621-14081 GCA_003219355.1 Verrucomicrobiota bacterium | reverse complement strand
TCGTCGCAAGTGAACTCCGCTTTTCGAAAAATGCTGTAAACAACTGGCACGAAAAAGAGCGTGGCGAACGTGGCGAAAATCAAGCCTCCAATAACCGCGCGGCCGAGCGGCGCGTTCTGTTCGCCACCTTCACCGAGACCGAACGCGAACGGCAACATGCCGATGATCATGGCCAGCGCAGTCATCACGACCGGACGCAACCGAGTGAAACCGGCGGAGAGCGCGGCATCGTGCGAACTTTTCGGCTGGTCGCCGCATCGTTCGTCGTTGGCAAAGCTGACAACCAAAATACTGTTCGCGGTGGCGACACCAATAGCCATGATCGCGCCCATGAGCGACGGCACATTGAGCGTGGTGCCGGTAATAAAGAGTATCCAGACGATGCCGCACAACGCGCCCGGCAGCGCCATAATGATAATGAACGGATCGGTCCACGATTGGAAATTGACTACCATCACAAAATAAACGAGCACGATCGCAAACAAGATCCCCGCGCCGATGCCGGCGAACGATTTGTTCATGTTCTCCACTTGTCCGCGCACACTGAGAAATGTGCCACGCGGCAAATTCTTTTTTATCTCATCGAGAATCTTGTTCACCTGACCGGCGACGCCCCCCAAATCGCGACCTTGCACATTGGCGAGGACATCAAATACCGGTTGCACGTTGTAGTGGTTCACGATGATCGGTGACTCGCGGCGCTCGACCGTCGCCAGGTTCCCCAGCAACTCGGGGCGCGGCTGGTTGGGCGCCACTACGGGCGTGTTTTTCAAGTCTTGCAGCGTTTCCATTTTGTATTGCGGCGTTTGCACCGCCACCTGGTAATTCACGCCGGTTTGATAATTCAGCCAGAAATTCGGCGACGTCTGGCCGCTGGAACTGAGCGAAATCAACATCGTGCGCGCGACATCGTTTTGGCTGAGACCAATTTGCTGCGCGCGGGTGCGATCGACATTCACCCGCAAATCCGGGCCGTGCACGACCTGATGCACGTGCACATCGGCCGCGCCGGGAATTTGCGCGACGCGCTCTTTGATTTGGTTCGCAATTTCGTAGCCCTTCGGGTCGCGGCCAGTGACCTGAATGTCGATCGGCGCCGGAATGCCGAAGTTCAAAATCTGGCTAACGATGTCCGGGGCGGCGAAAAAGAACTCCATGTCCGGAAAATCGCGGTGCAATTTCTCGCGCAGAATGCGAACGTATTGGGCGGTCGGCCGGTGCTTTGCAGCAAGCGCGACAAGAATTTCGCCGTCGGCCTCACCGATAGTGGCGTTGTCGCTGAAGGCGAGATTAATTCCGCTCACCGGCAGACCGATGTTATCCAGCACATTGTCTATTTCGTTAGGCGGAATCACCTCACGAATGGCACGGCCGACTTGATAAAAGCGCTCCTCCGTCGCTTCCAGCCGTGTTCCCGCCGGTGCACGCACGTGCAATCGGAATTGCCCGGCGTCCACCACTGGAAAAAAATCGCGTCCTAGAAACGGGATTACGCAAAGTGAAATAAGCACCATCGCGCCCATCGCGATAAAGACGATCTTGCGATTCCCAAGGCACCAGCGCAAAGCATCTACGTAGCGGTCGCGGATTTTTTCGAACCCGCGATTGAAGCTCTCGTGAATTCCGTTGAGGAACCCGAGGACTTTTCCGGAGAAGCTGTCCGAACTTTTCTTCGGACGTTTCGCGCGCTCTTCCCGGTGTTCCTTATCGATCTTCTCTTCGCTGCCATCATGCTCGCCGAGCCCGTGGGCGAGACTCGTATCGATTTCCTCCAGATGCCCGCGCATCAGAAATTTCACCATCGTCGGGACGACAGTGCGGGAGAGAAGATAGGAGGCAAACATGGCGAAGATGACCGCCATCGCCAGCGGCTGAAAAAGAAACTTCGCCACACCACTCAGAAAAAAGATGGGCACAAAAACAATGCAGATGCACAGGGTCGAGACGAATGCTGGCACGGCGATCTGCATCGCACCGTCGAGAATGGCGCGGATCATCGGTTTCCTCATCGCGAGATTGCGATGGATGTTTTCGATCTCAACTGTGGCGTCATCGACCAGAATGCCGACGGCGAGCGCCAATCCGCCGAGCGTCATGATGTTGACCGTTTGGCCAAGCGCGCCCAGGACGATGATCGAGCACAAGATCGACAACGGAATGGAGGTCGCGACTACGAGCGTCGAGCGCCAGTTTCCCAGGAAAAGCAGAATCATCAGGGCGGTCAGACACGCCGCAATGACTCCTTCACGGATGACTCCGTTGATAGCCGCGCGCACGAAAATCGATTGATCGAAAAGCTGCGTCATTTCGAGCTCCTTCGGCAGTGTCGCTTGAATGCGCGGCAGCGCTTGCTTCACCCGCTTGATGATGTCGATGGTGGACGCGCTCGCGCTTTTCAAAACCGTGAGCAATGCCGAGCGGATCCGGTTTTGCGCGACGATATTGGTCTGCACCGCGAAGCCATCGCGCACTTGGGCGACGTCGCGGATGTAAACCATCGCGCCGTTCACCTGCTTGATCGGCAAATCGTTAAGAACTTGCAAAACCTCCGGGCTCGAATTCAGTCGCACGTTGTATTCTCGGTCGCCGATTTTCTGCGTACCGGCAGGCAGGATAACGTTTTGGACGTTGATCGCGTTGCTTACATCGGTGGGTGAGAGCCCTTTGCCGTAAAGTTTTGCCGGATCGATGTCCACCATGATCTGGCGTGATTTACCGCCGTAAGGCAACGGCACCTGCGCGCCTTGCACAGTAGCGAGCTGCGTGCGGATAAAGTTCAAGCCGAGATCGTAAAGCTGTTGTTCGGAAAGCGTTTTGCTGCTCAAGCCTACTTGCAGAATAGGCACGTTCGAGGCGCTGTATTGAATGATGAGCGGCGGCGTGGTGCCAGGTGGCATGATTCGCAGCAGCGTCTGGCAAATCGAAGTGATCTGCGCCACGCCCGCTTCCACTTTCGCGCCTTCATGGAAAAAAACTTTGATGACCGAGACGCCGTTATAACTCTGCGATTCGATGTGCTCGATGTCGTTTACCGTGGTGGTCATGGCACGTTCGCAGACTGTGACGAAACGCTTTTCCATTTCTTCCGGCGCGACGCCCGAGAAGCTCCAGATCACGCTCACCACCGGGATGTTGATGTTCGGAAAAATGTCCGTGGCCATACGCGAGATGGTCACGATTCCCATCAACACGAGGAGAATGGCTACTACCGTGAAAGTGTACGGGCGCCTAAGAGCTAAACGAACAATCCACATGAGCTAACAGTTTCAGGAAAGAGAGAAGCCTTCCTTAAGGAGATCGGGCATCGCCGCCTCTTCGGCCTCACTCTCCGAGCGAGAAGATTTCTCATAATGTCGCTTCTTCGCTCTCAACTAAACGTTTGAAATTGCTTAGATACTCTTCCAGTCTTCGTGCCAAGCTGGGGGGATCGAAAATCGAACGTATTTTCAGAGTTACTTCCGTGTCTTCATTGGAGCGAGGTTCGAAAGAAACGACGCCTGACATGAAGCCGTCGGAAGTCGAGCGCCAGGCGATTCGGCGCTCGGGAATTCGAAGCACGATGTGGAAAACATCTCGTTGTTCGGTCCCGTTGGGATGCCATGTATAAGAAAAGTGGGTGTCATCCATTTTTTGCACATCCCGCAATAGCGTGATGAATCTCGGGAAGTCCTCAAAGCGCGACCACCGTTCATAGACTTGGCCGATCGGCGCCTTCACGAGGACGGAGTGCCGTGCTGCGTTCGTCTCGATCGGCGCGGGCTCCATCGTCTGTGTCGAGTTGTCAGGCGGAGAAGCGTCCATACAGGTCCCTCGAAAAAACCCTGCTCCACCCGTCAGTGAAGTTAAAGAACGACATGTTCAACAGCAGCATGGGATCGTGCCTGCGCGCACGTCTTCGAAACATCTGGCGTAAGCTGCGGCGCGGAGTGCTTTGATTCAGTTTGGTTTTCATTTTGGATAATTTTGTCTACTTCCAGACGGTAGATACACTCGCGCCGCGCGACCACGAGGCAGTGGGAGGATTTTTTGATGTTTCGCAAGGGAGAGCGGATAACACCTCTTTCGAGGGAGGAAACAAAAGTGGCGCGACAGCGCAGGATTGTTAAACTTCTGCCATGCGCACGCGCGCACAATCCACCTCGGACATGGGTTTCCGTAAGCGATTAACTAACTTATTATGAAATCAGAAGTCAGCGCTGCAGAGCCGATCCAGACCGCCGGGCCTCCGTCCTTTGGCGAACTCAGTCCGCGGGCCGAACCTTGTCTCGCAGCCGATGATGGCGAAAGCGCAGCGAAATACCTGTTTAAGCTATCCCATGATGTGATCCTTTCCCTGGATCGCGTCGGGAATATCCTTTGCATCAACCAGCGCGGCGTTCAGCTCAGCGGCTACTCAGACTCGGAATTGCGCGGAGCGAATGTTTTTCAACTTCTGCTCCCTCCCGAGGACCGTCAGGTTGCCCGTGAAATGCTCGCAGATGTACTGGAAGGCAAAGCGCGGGAATACCAAGTCTGCTGGAGAACAAAAGATGGCGCCATTGTCCACTTCGATGGCGCATCGGTTCCACGTCTTTCTGACAGTGGAGAATTCTTGTCCACGCTCTGCACGCTACGGGATGTGACCGAGCGCAAAAGCGCGGAAGAAAAACTGCGTAAGAGCGAAGAGAAATATCGGGACCTGATCGAGATTTCACCCGACGCGATCTACGTGGTTGATGCCAATGGCATCTGTGTCTTGGGAAACCGCGCGGGCGCTGAGCTGGCCGGGCTCCCCCAGGACGAACTGGTCGGGACGCCCGTCACCGTCACCTATCTCCCGGAAGAACGCCACCTGTTTCAAGAACGGCTCGAGAAATTAAAGACGGAACGCACCGTACGATTCGAGAGGAAATTCGTGCGCAAAAACGGAGAGATCGTTCCGGTGGAAGTCTCGGTGTCCGGGATACGTGGCGGATATTTCCAGGCGATCCTGCGCGACATCAGCGAGCGCAAGCGAGGCGAAGCCTTGCTGGCTGGCGAGAAACGGATCCTCGAGATGATCGCGACCGGCGTTGCGCTGAAAGAGATCCTAAATGCATTGTGCCTGATTATCGAGGAACAGCGGAGCGGTACGCTCGCTTCGGTTTTGTTGCTGAATCCCGATGGCGTTTATCTGGACGTCGTTGCAGGACCGAGTCTCCCCAAAGAATGGACGGAGCAAATGGAAAAGCTACCAGTTGGACCATGTGCCGGCTCTTGCGGCACCGCGGCGTATCGGGGATCACCGGTCATCGTCTCCGATATCGCGACTGACCCGCTGTGGAACGTGCCGGAGCATCGCGCCTCAGCACTGAAACACGGGCTGCGAGCCTCCTGGTCGAATCCAGTACTCTCTTCGAAAGGAAAAGTCCTGGGAACCTTCTGCATGTACTATCGCGAACCGCGAAGTCCGAACTCGCAAGACCTCGAGCTGATCGAGTTAGCGACGCACCTTGTGCGAATAGCTATTGAACGTGATCGTGCTGAGGACGCTCTGCGCGCTTCCGAGCAGCTCGCGCGCGGGCAGGTCGAGGCACTGACCTACAGCCTGGATGTTCTCGCCACTGCGCCCGCGCCGGACAAGTTCCTTGGACAAATGCTGAGCACAATCGGCCGCCTTTTGGACGCGCAGAGCGTGATCCTTTGGTTGCTCGACGAATCAAATGATTCGCTCGTTTTACGTGCTTGGGCGGAAGGGGCAAATTTTGCCAAAGCCGACCCGGAGCATCCATTCATTAAAAATCCTTTATCGTGGAAGGAAGATCCCGGACTAGCGGAGGTGTTTTTTTCCGGAGCCCCTGTCATCTGCGAAGACGTAGAACATGATCCGCGTATTTCCAGCGTTCTTCGCGAATATTTGAAGGCCGGTGGAACCAAGAAATTTCTGAGGATTCCAACCCTGGTGGGCGGGAATGTTAAAGGATTCATCGGAGTTCGTCATGGGGCTAGGCCACCTTATCGACCGGAGGAGATCGAATTAGCGCAAGCGCTCGCTCACCAAGCGATGCTTGCAATTCAACTCAACGAATTTGCCGAGCAAAGCCAGCGCGCCGCCGTCTTGGGAGAACGCAACAGAATGGCTCGAGACATTCACGACACGCTCGCGCAAGGTTTTACCGGCGTGATCGTGCAGTTGGAAGCGGCCGAGGATGCAATCGCGTGTTGCCGTCGTAAGGAAGCCAACGAGCATTTGCAGCGGGCCAGTGAATTGGCGCGGCAAAGTTTGAATGAAGCGCGTAGGTCAGTTCATGCGCTGCGCCCAGGAGTTTTACAAGATGGGAATTTCTGGGAAGCGTTGAAAGGAATTATCAAGAACACCACGGCGGGAACCGCAGTTCATACGACTTTCGAATTGCGAGGCAAACTGCCCGAGTTGTCGCACGTTTGGCAGGAGAATCTTATGCACATCGGACAGGAAGCGTTGACCAACGCACTCAAGTACGCGCACCCACACAATTTTGAAACACGATTAAGCTGTAATACAAAGCAACTTCGCCTGGAACTTCGTGACGACGGTGACGGATTCAAAGTCAAAGATCGACATGACGGTGTTGGTCTGACCGGAATGCGGGAGCGCGTCGAACAAATGGGAGGGGAATTAAAGGTCACCAGCTTGCGCGGCAAAGGCACGAAGGTCGTCGTCACGGTGCCGCATAATCACGAGTCGATGTTGTGACGTCCAAAAAGAAACCTCCTCGCAGACCCAACAAGTCTGCAAAAAAGCCAAGGACGCGCGGAACGAAGACGTCAAAGACAATCCGCTCTAAGGCCGCGGCGAAGAAGCCTCGCATCACTGTGCTCATCGCCGATGATCACAGCGTCGTGCGCGAAGGCTTGGCCTCACTGATTGGGCGCAAACCGGATATGACAGTCGTCGGCGAAGCCAGTAATGGCCGCGAGGCAGTCGATCTTTGGAAACAGTGTCGTCCCGATGTGACGCTGCTCGATTTGAGAATGCCCGAGCTCGACGGCGTCAGTGCGATCAAAGAAATCCGCGCCGGTAATGACAAGGCGCACATCATCGTGCTGACAACATTTGACGGCGACGAAGATATTTACCGCGCCATTCAGGCTGGCGCGAAAGGTTATCTTCTCAAAGATGTCCCCCGTGAGGCGTTGATGGATAGCATCCGCCGCGTGCACGCCGGCGAAACTTGCATGCCGGTGCACCTCGCAGCCAAACTCGCGCAACGCGTCAGCGGCGAAACCTTGAGCCAGCGCGAGATCGACGTCCTCAAGCTGATGGCTCAAGGAAAAAGCAATAAAGAGATCGGCTCGGCCCTCTTTATAAGTGAAGGCACCGTGAAGTCGCACGTGAAAGCAATCTTCGCCAAGATGAACGTCATTAGCCGCACCGAAGCTGTGGCGAGCGCTACCCGGCGCGGCTTGATCCAGCTGTAACGAGCGCATTGGAAGTTAGGCACCTTGTCCGGCAATCGGACGGGCTCGTCCTCTGGCGAGCCTGACTCGGCGGACGGGCTTCGAGCTGTTCTAAGTGGAGATAACGCCTTCTACTTCTGTTTCACTTTCAACTAAGCTCGTTTCTATCTCGACCGAGGGAGCGAAGATCACCTCATGAGTGGTAAGGCAAAATCTTGCGTACGCGCAATAGCCGGCGCTGAGTGATCGCCGACATCTTGATCAATGATAAGTCCGATCGTATTTGTTTGCATTCTGACCATCTTGTTGTTCGGCTTCGATTCGCGCAACGTCACCGATGAATCCGCCTGAGAATGAAGTGGCGTTTGGCGCGCCTGGGATCGAATCCCGCTGGACTTCGAGCGCGAAAGAAGGCGTCGGCACAGCCTATCATACCAGTTGCCGCGTCTGGTTCACGCTTAGTCACGGCATCGTAAACGAGATTTACTATCCACACATCGATCAACCTAATACGCGGGACTTTCAGTTTCTCATCACTGACGGAGAAACGTTTTGCCACGAGGAAAAGCGCGACCTGACTCATGCGATTAAGTACCCGGAGCGCGATTGCCTCTTTTACCGCCTCACGAATTCGGAGCCACGCGGCCGCTACCGTGTCGTAAAACATGTCTTCGCCGATCCACACCAATCGGTTTTGCTCGTGCACACCAAACTTGAAGCGCTGGACGAATCGCTACGTGGGAAGTTGCGACTCTACGCGTTGCTGGCTCCTCACATCGCCGGTTGTGGCGCCGGCAACTCCGGCTGGTGCTCTGAAGTGGGCGGTATCGAACTCATCCGCGCTCAACGCGAAAACGTCCACCTGATCATGGCATGCAGCTCCGGCTTCTCTTGCCGATCGGTCGGCTATGTCGGTTTCAGCGACGGTTGGCAGGATCTTATGCACAATTTCAAAATGGACTGGCAGTTTCGCACAGCCGAGAACGGCAATATCGCATTGACCGGCGAAATCGATCTGCAAGCCACCAATGAATTCACGGTCGCGCTAGCATTTGGTCGCAGCTACCAGAGCACAACCGCCAAGTTGTTCCAATCGTTGGCGGAGCCGTTCGAGTCACATCGTCAGGGCTATATCCGTCAGTGGCAGCGCGCAGTTGTGAATCCGAAATTCGACTTCAGCGCCGACACTACCGACGGCGGCGGAATGTATCGACTCAGCCGTTGTGTGCTCCTGGCGCATGAAGACAAAGTTTTTCAAGGCGCGCTCGTCGCGTCGATGAGTATCCCCTGGGGCGAAACCAAGGGCGACAACGATCTGGGCGGTTATCATCTCGTGTGGACCCGTGACCTCGTACAAAGCGCAACAGCACTTCTCGCTACGGGCCAGACGGGCACGCCGCTGCGCGCATTGATCTGGCTCGCAGCAATCCAGCGAAACCGCTTATTGGTCCGGCCTGCAACTCGACCAGGTCGCCGCGCCAATATTACTGGCATGGCGTTTGCACAAACAAGACGCACTCGGCTTGTTTAATCCACGCACGATGATTGTGCGCGCCGCAGCACACTTGATCCTGCAAGGCCCGGTTACCAGCCAGGACCGATGGGAAGAAAACGCCGGCTACTCACCTTCCACCCTTGCCACCGTGATTGCCGCCCTAGTCTGCGCAGCGGAGTGGGCCACGGAATACGGCGAAACTGCAGCTGCGGGTTTTGTTTTTGCGTATGCTGACTGGCTGGCGGCGCACATCGAAGAATGGACGGTGACAACAGAGGGTGAGCTGGTCGAGCGATTCCCTCGTCACTACATCCGCATCAACCCGGCCGACCCTAACGCGCCTGATTCTCACGCCGATCCGAATACAACGATGATTCAACTGGCTAACGGCGGCGGCCTGCATCCGGCGCGAAATGTGGTCGGCGGCGACTTCCTGCATCTGGTACGATTCGGTATTCGCGATGCAAGCGATCCGATCGTTCGCGATTCAATCGAAGTAATCGATCGGGTTCTCAAATACAATCTGCCACAAGGCCCGGGCTGGCGTCGTTACAATCACGACGGTTA
>QHOQ01000115.1:3234-4566 GCA_003219355.1 Verrucomicrobiota bacterium | reverse complement strand
TGGCGGCCGGACGCGATCCAAAGCCGTTCATTGCGGCCATAGAGAATTTTGCGAACCATGGTGGCATGATCACCGAACAGTTATGGGATGGACCTGACTTACCGGAGGCCCATATGAAACGAGGCTGTCCAACCGGCGCGGCGATGCCGCTTTGTTGGTCGCACGCCGAATACATTTCGCTCGTGCGCAGCCGCCATGACGGCGTCTGCCTTGGCTGCGTCGAACCGGCATTCCAGCGCTACGTGTTGGACCCCGTCCAAAGCAACTATGAGATTTGGACTCTGCGCTATCCACTGCGGAGCGTGTCTCGCGGAAAAATTTTGCGAATCATCCTTGCTGCCGAGGTAACGGTCGTCTGGTCAACCGACAACGGGGCGCGCACCAATTTGTTGGACCCAATTCATGAAAGCAGGCTGAACCTCTGGTTCGCAGATTTCCCAACCGCAGATTGGCCGGCCGGTTCAATACTTACATTTACATTCTTTTGGAAACGCGATCAGCGTTGGGAAGGTCGCGACTGGCAGGTAAAGACTTTATGAAACGTGTCGGAACGAACGCACGCGTTCTCAGATCGTTTTAGCATACCGCGACTCGTGTTTACGAAGATCAGGAGCTTCGGTCTTCCGTGCGTTGGCATCTGCACTCGACACCTCAGTTCGCGATCAGCGATAATCAAATGATGAAAC
Organism: Verrucomicrobiota bacterium; assembly: GCA_003219355.1. Taxonomy (GTDB): domain Bacteria; phylum Verrucomicrobiota; class Verrucomicrobiia; order Chthoniobacterales; family UBA10450; genus Udaeobacter. Next base: position 3,880 of record QHOQ01000115.1, on the reverse strand, counting down.
AGTTTGCGGTTCTCGGAGCGCTTCTGATATGTCTCTCCTTCGCCACGGCTTGTTCGCGCAAGGCGCCTCAAGCAGCCCCAAACGCGCCGGAAGTCCTCGTTACAACCGTCAAACCGCAAGATGTGCCGCGTGTCCTGGAACGCGTTGCCACGCTGGACGGTTTCATTAACGCCAACATCAACGCGCAGGTGCAGGGTTACATCATCTCGCGCGATTACAAGGAGGGCAGCCTCGTAAAGAAAGGCGATTTGCTTTTCCAGATCGATCCGCGGCCGTTCGAAGCGGCGCTGGCACAGGCGAAAGGGACGCTGGCGAAAGACCAGGCTAATTGGGCAAAGGCCGATGCGGATCAAAAGCGCGCGGTCGATCTGTTCAACAAAAAGGTGATCAGCGATCAGGAGCGAGACACTGCCATCGCGGCTGCCGGCTCCAGCAAAGCAAATGTCGAAGCGGACGAAGCAGCCGTACAACAAGCCGAGCTCAATCTTGGCTACACAAAAATCATCGCGCCAATCGACGGGCTGGCCGGATTCGCGAATAATCAAGTCGGCGATCTCGTGGGTCCGGCATCAACCACTCCGCTCACGACTGTGTCGCAAATCGATCCGATCAAAGCCATCGTAACTGTTGGCGAGAGCGCATTCAC
>QHOQ01000115.1:0-3226 GCA_003219355.1 Verrucomicrobiota bacterium | reverse complement strand
AGCCCTCCTCAAACGCATCGATTTCGACTTGATTCTCGGCGACGGCAAGGTCTATCCGCAGAAAGGAAGATTTTATGCGCTGGATCGAAACCTCGATCCCAAAACAGGTTCGATTCACTATTACGTGACGTTTCCGAATCCGGGCGCCATGTTGCGGCCCGGACAGTTTGGCAAAGTGCGGTTCGTACCTGACTCGGTGCAGAATGCGCTCGTTGTTCCACAGGAAGCGGTGACCGAATTGCAGGGTAATTTCCAAGTCGCGGTGGTCGATCAAAACAAGGTGAGTATTCGCCCGGTAAAAACGGGCGAGCGCATCGGCACCATGTGGCAAATCACCGACGGATTGAAGCCCGGAGACAAAGTCGTTGTCGAAGGCGTACAAAAGGCGCGCGAAGGATCGACCGTGACGGTGAAAGAGTGGACGCCGCCGGCCCAGTCCCCTGCCCGCATACAATCGGCGAGCCCGCAGAAACCCTGATCCGCCATGTCCGAGTTTTTCGTCCGGCGGCCGATTGTCGCGATTGTCATCGCGATTCTCATGACGCTGATCGGCGGCGTCTGCATTCTCGCGCTGCCGATCGCGCAATATCCGCAAATCGCCCCGCCGGAGATTCAAGTGCAAACGCACTACACCGGCGCGGACGCGCTCACGATCGAGCAATCGGTCGCGGCGCCGATCGAGCAGCAGATGAGCGGGGTCGACAACATGAATTACATGTACTCGATCAACGCGAACAGCGGCGACATTCGATTGATCGTCAATTTCGACGTCGCGACCGACCCGAACATCGATCAAGTCCTCACCCAGCTGCGCGTGGCGCAAGCGCAATCGCAGTTGCCGGCCGACGTGAACAACTATGGCGTGACGGTTAAGAAATCGACAACGGCGCCACTGATGCTGGTTTCGCTCTATTCGCCCAACGGGACCTACAACAACATTTTTCTCGCGAACTACGGCTACATTAATTTGTTCGATCAACTCACGCGACTGCCGGGAATCGGCAACGTCCAGATTTTCGGCGCCGGTCAATACGCGATGCGCTTGTGGGTAAAGCCCGATCAACTCGCGAAGCTTGGCATTACGGTTCCGGACATCATCACGGCAGTGCAAAAGCAGAACAATGTGAATCCCGCTGGCCAGGTCGGGGGCGAACCGATTCCGAGCGGGCAGAAATTCACTTATACCGTGCGCGCGCAGGGTCGATTGCACGAGATCGTCGTCCGTGCGAATCCGGACGGCTCGTTCGTCAGGGTGAAGGATATCGCTCGGATCGATCTCGGCGCGCAAACTTACAACTTAAGAGGCAGGATGAACGGACAACCGGCGGCCATCCTCGCTTTGTATCAATTGCCCGGAACCAACGCCGTCAAAGCCGCGCAAGCTGTGCGTAAGTTAATGACCGAAGCGAAGCAGCGGTTTCCCGCCGATATGGATTACGCCGTCTCGCTCGATCAAACGCTCTCCGTCACAGAAGGCATCAGCGAAATTTTGAAGACGCTGCTCGAAGCGCTCGCGCTCGTCGTGCTCGTTGTTTTCATTTTCCTTCAAGGCTGGCGCGCCACCCTGATTCCGCTCTGCGCAGTACCCGTTTCGTTAGTCGGGACGTTTGTGTTGTTCCCGTTGTTTGGATTCTCGATCAACACACTTTCACTTTTCGGACTGGTGCTCGCGGTCGGCCTTGTGGTCGATGATGCGATCGTGGTTGTCGAAGCAGTCGAGCGTCACATCGAAGAAGGAATGGCGCCGCGCGAAGCAACGCTTCAGGCGATGCGTGAAGTGTCGGCGCCGGTGATCGGCATCGCGCTCGTGCTTTCAGCGGTGTTTATTCCGACGGCGTTTCTGCCAGGCATTACCGGCCGATTATATCAACAGTTCGCGCTCACGATCGCGATCTCGGTAATCTTCTCCGCTTTCAACGCGCTCTCACTCAGTCCTGCGCTTTCGGCGCTGTTGCTACGGCCGCGCAAGAAAAACCGCGGGCCGCTCGGTTGGTTCTATGACCGGTTCAATCGCGTTTTCGGCAGCGCCACCCACGGGTATGTAAACTGGTCGCGGGCGGCGATTCGAAAAGCTGTGCTCAGTTTCGCATTGCTGCTCGTTCTTGCGATTGGCGCCGGTTTCTTTGGGAAAAGGTTGCCGAGCGGCTTTTTGCCGGAGGAAGATCAGGGCTATGTTTTTCTCGCGCTTCAATTGCCGGACGCATCGTCGCTCGAGCGAACCGATCAAGCGTGCCATAAGATCGAAGATTTCCTGAGCAAAACGCCCGGTGTCCAGTACACGACCAGTGTCATCGGATTCAGTCTGCTGAGTTTGGTGCAGAATACTTACAGCGCTTTTTTCTTCGTGACTTTTAAACCCTGGAGCGAGCGAACGAAACCCGAAGAGCAGTACACGGCAATCAAGGCGCGAATAAATCAATATCTGGGCAGTCTTAGCGAAGGTATCGCATTCGCGTTTCCGCCACCGGCGATTCCTGGCGTCGGCACATCTGGTGGATTCACGTTTATGCTTGAAGACCGTGCGGGCAAAGACGTCCCGTTTCTCGCGCAAAACGTGAAGACATTTTTAGATGCAGCGCACAAACGGCCAGAGCTCGGCACCTTGATTCCAACATTTTTGCCGAATGTGCCGCAGGTTTTCGTCAAGGTCGATCGCGACAAAGTCATTAAGCAGGGCATCGATCTCACCTCGGTTTATCAAACGCTCCAGACATTCATGGGCGGCTTTTTCGTGAACTACTTCAACCGCTTCGGCCGAACCTGGCAGGTCTACATCGAAGCGGAAGGCGATTATCGAACCGACGCGAAGAACGTCGGCCAGTTTTTCGTCCGCAACTCGACTGGAACGCCGGTGCCACTCGATGCGATCTCAACTGTCGAGAACATAGCCGGTCCGGAATTCACGGTGCGTTACAACGAATATCGCGCGGCTCAGATCAACGGTTCGGCCGCGCCAGGCTACAGCTCCTACCAGGCGATGAACGCCCTCGAGGAAACTTTTCGACAAACCATGCCTAACGAGATGGGCTACGACTACCTTGGCCTGTCGTTTCAGGAAAAGAAGGCGCAACAAGGCGTCTCGCCGACTTTGGTTTTTGGAATGTCGCTCTTGTTCGTGTTTCTGATTCTCGCCGCACTGTATGAAAGCTGGTCGCTGCCGTTCAGTGTCTTGTTAGGCACGCCAGTCGCGGTGTTTGGCGCATTTCTGACGCTGTGGTGGCGCGGA
>QHOQ01000114.1 GCA_003219355.1 Verrucomicrobiota bacterium | reverse complement strand
GACCTGACAGCCACCGACATTACCAAGACCTATTATTATAAGTTGCTTGCGGTAAACAGCGTCGGCATGTCCTGCGCGAATAATGAAATTGCTGCGCCTTACATTGGTGACACGTGTAGCGGTTTGATCCTCCAGCGAACTCCGCCCGGTCATCCAGAACAGCCTCTGCAAGGGACTGCTCCCGCTTCGCTGGCTATTGACTATATTGCAGCGGGCGAGCCTCCAGGAACAAGCAACCTGATGTTCAAAATGAAAGTAACTGATCTTAGCAGCGTGCCGCCGAACAGCAGATGGAGGATAGTCTGGAACTCCTACGCGGCGCAATCGTTCGATCCGGCAGCCGAGCAGTTCTACGCTGGTATGAGGACGGATCAGAATGGAACTGTCACCTTTGAGTATGGGACTGTTGCCACGGCCGTCGTGGGTCTGGTTATCGGTGTCCCGACAGAAACTCCAATCGGAGCTTTGCCTGGAAGCAGCTTTAATGCTGATGGAACGATCACGCTTGTCGTCCCGAAATCCGCGGTCGGAAATCCACAGCCGGGAGATCTGCTCGGAGCTGTTAATGGAAGGACGTTCACCGGCGATACGAGCGAGACTCAAAACTTGGAGCGGTCAACTCTGCTGGTAGATCATACGTTTGTTAAGGGGCAGAGGGACAACGGCCATCCCGCAGCGACATACGCCGTGGTCGGCAACGTCGCCTGCCCGGGACCTAGCCCAACTCCGACGCCAAAACCCCACAAAAAATGACTAGCGAAGGCCGGCCGAACCAACTCATCCACCACATCCTTAGCGGTTAGTCGCTTTAACTGTAAGTCGCGGCATCCTTGGTTCGTAGCTTGGCGGACCGATAAATCACGTTGGCGACATAGCTACGCCCCCCTCGCGATACTTTGTTTCGCCAAAAAAGCGCTTCGTTTTTGCATTCCGTCGGACGAATGGCTTTGTACACTTAAAAGCAGTGCGAATTCTGGTCATCGAGGATGAAAAGAAAACGGCCGCGTTTCTGGCTAAAGGTTTGCGCGAAGCTGGCTTCGTTGTCGATCTTGCGAGGGATGGCGAGACCGGTTTGGAGCTCGCGCGGGCGAGCAGGTTCGATCTTCTTGTCGTCGATATCATGCTGCCAAGGAAAGACGGCTGCGAAGTTGTCGCGGACCTGCGGCGCGACGGGATCCGCACTCCGATTCTTTTTCTTACCGCCCGCGACAGTGTGCGCGACCGCGTGAAAGGACTCGAACTGGGTGCGGACGATTATCTGGTAAAGCCATTCGCGTTCCCGGAATTGCTGGCCCGTGTGCGTTCGTTGTTGCGGCGCGCTCCAGCGCGACACAAAGAACACTTGCGCATCGACGATTTGGAAATCGATATGCAGCGGCACAAGGCAGTTCGTTCCGGCTTGCCGCTCAATCTCACGCCGAAAGAGTTTCTCCTCCTTGCCCATCTGGCTCGCTCGGCCGGTGAAGTTGTATCGCGCGCCGAAATCGCGGAACAGGTATGGGAGATCGGGTTCAAAACCGATACGAATGTCGTGGACGTCGTTGTGCGCCGATTGCGGGCGAAGGTGGACGATCCGTTCAAGACGAAGCTGGTCCACACGATCCGCGGCGTCGGTTATGTCCTCAAAACGAACTAAACCCCGTTCAATTGCGTCCCAGCTTGTCCTATTTTTTACGCTGGCGGCGGCGCTGTTGCTTTGCTGCGGGCTCAGCGTGTTTTATTGGATCGTTATTCGGCATGCCTTCGCCGAAGACAATGCCGTGCTAGCCGATAAGGTCTCCGCTTTGAGCGCCGACTTTAACGAGGGCGGGCCAAAACTTTTCGGCGAAGAATTGAAAGCCCGCCGCGCCGGCGAGCATGCTCCTTATTGGATCAGAGTGTTCGACTCGGAAGGCCACACCATTGCAGAGACACCCGGAATGAATCGGTTGCTTCCTTCGGACATTTTTCCGCGAGCGCAAAAATCGGCGTCGCCTGTTCGCAGCCCAAGGGATTATCGCACTGACGCGAAGTTGTTTTCCTTGATCACAATAAATAAAGACTCCGCCGGACAGCCTTACACGATCCAGGTGGCGCAAGACCGGTCTAGCGACGAACAAGTCGAACGAGAGTTTGGCATTTTGCTCATCGTCGTCCTTTCGGGCAGCATTGTAGCCTCGGCTCTAATTGCAATCACGGTTACTAGGCATGGTTTGCGTCCGCTCGGACAAATGACGCGTTCGCTTGAGCGCACTGGGCCGACTCATCTGAACGAACGGGTGGCGCAGACTGGCTGGCCGCGCGAGCTCCAGCCGCTCGCGGTCGCTTTCGACGAGATGCTGGATCGGCTCCGGGCTTCTTTTACACGACTCTCTCAATTTTCCGCCGACCTTGCCCACGAACTCCGCACGCCAATTGCCAATATCCTTGGCGAAGCGCAAGTTACTTTAACGCGCGAGCGCAGCCCGGAGGAATATCGCGAAGTAATCGAGTCCACGATTGCCGAATGCGAACGGCTCTCCGGGATCGTTGACAATTTGCTCTTCGTCGCTCGGGTTGACGCGGCCCGCGAACCAATCGAGCGGAGAGAGTTTGATGGGCGCACAGCGGTGGAAAAGATCGCGACGTTTTATCGGACGATCGCGGAGGATCGACATGTCACGATCAATTGCACTGGCGAAGGCGAAATTTACGGCGATCCGGTTTTGTTCAGTCGCGCCGTGAGCAACCTCGTGGATAACGCGCTGCGCTCCATACCCGACGGAGGCACAATTCAAATCTCGATCGCTGTCAACGCGGCCCATTCCGAAGTCGTCGTAAGAGATAACGGATGCGGCATTTCGCCCGAACATTTGCCGCGCTTGTTCGATCGCTTTTATCGGGTCGATTCATCGCGCAGCTCCGACGGCGCGGGGTTGGGCCTGGCACTGGTGAAATCGATCGTCGATCTTCATGGCGGCTCGGCCAAAATCGACAGCGAAGTGAATCGCGGCACGACTGTGGTCCTTATTTTCCCGAATAAATCGCCAGCGGAAACGGGAACACCTTAGCCCCACCGTCCTCAAAAATTTGCCTTGTCAATCATTACAATTCTGTAATGATCCGCAATTTCACCTTCAGTTCGCACATGATTACCACATATTTTTCTCGTCTACCTGCGCAGCGGTTTATTCCACTTATGGCAGGCGCATGTCTGGTTTTTCTTGCTACTAACCAATCGATCCACGCGCAGTCGGCTGTTTTCGAACAAGAGATCGTCGTGACCGGCGAGGAAGTCTCGAGCGCTTATGGGGCGCCGCCCGGGTTTTCGCGCAGCCGCTTTTCTAATCTGACCAATGCCTATGTATTGCCACCATGGGCATTTTTCTTCGGAGAGAGTTACGAGGGCCAGGGGTTCCGCCATGGACCGCCCGATCACCTTTTCACTCAGGAGATCGAAATGGGTTTGCCCTATCGTTTTGGGGTTGCCGCGGAAGCAAAGTTCGAACGATTTAATGGTGGTGGCGGCGCGGAGACAGTGAGTCTGGAAGCACGCTGGGCTCTTGCTGATTGGAACAAGATTCCGCTCAATCCAACACTCTTCGCCGAGTACAAATTCGGGGTTGGGACTATTCGACACGAAGAAGGACCGCCGCCGCCTCCCGGAGAGGAAGCGGAGGAAGAGAACGGACCGCCAAAGGTTCCCGATGCCTACGAATTCCGCCTACTGCTGGCCCAGGATTTTGGCGAGCGCCTGGAATGGGCCATGAACTGGTTCTTCGAAAAAGAGAATACCGGCGATCGCGGCCGCGAATGGGGCTTCTCCCAGAGCGTCATGACTCCCATTCTCCTGCCCAACGAGCGTCTGAAAGTCGGCCTAGAAATGGAATATAAAAATTTCACTGTCAAAGACACGCGCGGGGATCCCATGCACTCTTTTGTCATCGGTCCAACCCTTGCGTGGAAACCGACACCGCAGACTCGCCTGGATATCTCGCCCCTGTTCGGCTGCACAGACGATTCGCCGGTGGCTGATGTATTTGTGGTCTTTTCCTGGCTGTTCGGCGGCGAACACGCCGAAGCCGAAGCGCCCGTGTCGACGCGGTTCCGTTACCTCTCCATGGTCCCTGCCGATTACTATTCGGGAAAAGAGTCGGCAAAGGAAATCAAGCAGGTCGCGCCGCCACCGTGTCCGCAATGGTACGGCGACACCGAATGGAATGTGAATCTCTGGGGCACCTATGCTTTCACCAACACCGAGTATAATCCTAATCTCTGGCTGGTGGATGTCGTACAAAGTACCACTGAAGGCCACCCCGTCCTCGGCACCTTCGATCATTACATTGGTGACGATCATGCCTGGGGCGGTGGCGGCGACATCAAATATTTTTTCTACCGCTACTTTGGTGTGGGCGTTGAAGGATTTGCTCTGGACGCCAGCAAAAGCGGCTTCGATATCTTTGAGGATCCGACGATCCCTATCTTTACTCGTAGGAGAATCAATCACGACCATACGATTGCCGCTCTATTAGGAACATTTACATTGCGCTATCCAATTCCTTGCACACGTTTTGCGCCCTACGCGTGGGCCGGTGTCGGTGCGATTTTCGGCGGCGGCGAAAGAGATGTCCTCAGCACACAGGGGCCGCCAGATGCGTTCGCGGTCCATGCCCAGACGCATCACTTCGGTAGCGAAACCAAATTGCTCGGCCAGTTTGGAGCCGGTCTCGAATTCCGAATCGCGCGGCACTTCGGTTGGACTAACGACTTGAGCTTCGGCGTGATTGACGGGCCGAAAAATAATTTCGGCATGCTTCGTAGCGGCCTCAACTTTGCCTTCTAACGGTAACGTAACAATTTGTAGAGGCGCCCTTGATGGGACGCCCAACAAGAAAAACGGCGGCTGACCCATTCGAATTCCAAAAGCTTTCGCGTTCTGAGGAGTTCCGCAAGCAGGAGCATTCACGAACGGGCAGCCGCCGTTACATTCTTGGACGCGCTCGAATCTGCTTGTCATCCCGAGATCGCCGCAGCGACCAAGGGATATCGCACCGTTGTCGACCGCTTCCAGGTCTTGACCGTCTTTCTTGGCAAAGATACGGTTCCGGTTGGAAAGGAGCTCGAGGTGAAAACTGAGGTGTCGATCGAATATTGCGTGGTTTGAAACTACACACCGAAGGCCGTCAGTTTGGCGACCCAAATTCTTGAACTTGGCGAGCGCATCAAGTCGCTTACCCTCATTCCGTCGAGCGGCGGCGCTTTCGAGATTCGCGCCAATGGCAAACTTCTCCATTCCAAACTCGACTCCGGCGAGTGGCCGGACTTCGACCAAATCGTGCGCGCAATCAAAAAACTCAAGTGATCCTCGATTCTTTTGTAGGGGAAGCTGTCAGCTTCCCGTGACGGGAAAGCGACGCCTTCCCCTACAGCCGCTCCATCACTGCAACATCATTCGGAGAGTGAAGGGTGCCTGGTGGCCCTCGCGGTCTTCAAAACCGTTGTCGATCCGGCAACCGCTGGGCCGAGGTAGGTTCGATTCCTATCCTCTCCGCATAATCTCTGCGATCTCTCGTAGCCGTTTCGCTATGCGAAACGCGCGCGTCGCTCACAGGGCGACGGCTACAGCAATTGGGAAAGGAGGTGACCTCGATGTCGCGTGAGCAAATTCGTAAACTGACTTCGCTCTCATCGTGCGCTGGGTGAGCGTCCAAGTTGAGCCAACAGGCCCTGCGGCAAGTTTTGCCGCAGCTTCCCATTTTGTCGGACCGGAAAGTGCTTGTGAACTCGAACACTTTCGATGACGCCGGCATTTATCGTTTGGATCGACATCGTGCCCTCGTGCAAACCGTTGATTTTTTCACACCTATTGTGGACGATCCATTTTCCTATGGGCAAATCGCTGCGGCTAATTCGCTTTCCGATATCTTTGCCATGGGCGGCCGCCCGTTGACCGCTCTCAACATCGTTGGTTTCCCGGCTGATCTCGTTCGACCGAGAGTGATTTCCGCGATTTTGCGCGGCGGCCTGGCCAAGGCGGCCGAGGTTGGATGTGCGCTCATCGGCGGCCATTCCATTCGTAATCCGGAACCGATTTATGGTCTGGCCGTCACCGGAGTTGTCGATGTTCGCCACCTCACGACGAATGCCAACGGGCGCCCCGGCGATCTGCTCATATTAACGAAACCACTGGGCACCGGCATTGCCACGACCGCGATCAAACGCGGATTAGCTTCGCGCGCGCTTCAGAAAAGAGTGATCGCGCTCATGTCGAAAATAAATTCGGTGGGCGCCGAACTCGCCGAACGCGGTCTCGTGCGCGCCGCGACGGACATCACCGGTTACGGCCTAATCGGTCATCTGGTTTCACTGTGCCGCGCCAGTGGCGTGTCGGCCGATATCGATCCAAACGCCGTGCCGATGATTAGCGATGAGATCAGCGATCTAATCGAATTGGGTTCCGTCCCCGAAGGGAGCCGACAAAATCTTTATGCAACGACCGTTGTTGTGGACTGGGGAAATACGGATGACGCCCGCAGAATTCTTCTAACTGATGCGCAGACCAGCGGCGGTTTACTGCTTTGTGTCGCTGAACCCAAGCTCGAGAAAGTGTTGAAACTTTTGCGGCAGGCGCGAACGCCATGCGCTGCCGTCATTGGAAGAATCGCCCCGCCACGACGACGACCGTTGATATGCATAACCAGATAAAAGCTCGTTCACGCAGGGAGATTCCAGCGGTAAACAAGGTTCTCGATGCGCTCGGCCATTACGACCTGCCGCGACCGTTGGTTGTCGATCTTGTCCGTCGCGAACTTTCGAGGCTTCGCGCGAAAACGGAGATCCCCGAATTTCGGTCGATTGTCGATCTTGTCCGCCGCTCGCTTGCCGAGCTTCGCGCCAGCCGGCTTCGGTCAGTCATCAACGGAACCGGCATCGTCATTCACACGAACCTTGGGCGCGCGCCGCTTCCACCCGAAGCGATTCGCGCGCTCAGTGAGACTGGTTCGACCTATTCGAATCTCGAATATGACCTCGGAACCAGCGAACGCGGTGGGCGCGGCACTTACATCGAAAAAGCGTTCGCATTACTTTGCGAAACGGAATCGGCCACTGTTGTCAATAATTGCGCTGCCGCGTTGGTGCTAATCGTTCGGCATTTTACCGGGGACAAAACGGAAATTATCATCTCGCGCGGCGAACTGATCCAAATCGGCGGCGGCTTTCGCATTGGCGAAATTATCCAGGCAGCCGGGGCGAAACTGCGCGAGGTCGGCGCCACAAATAAGACCACGCTCAATGATTACGCGAAAGCGATTGGGCCAAACACCGCGCTCATTCTCAAAGTTCATCGCAGCAATTTTTTCATGAGCGGTTTTGTCGAATCAACGCCTTCGGCAGCGATCGGTGCACTCGCGCGAAAAAAGCGCGTTCCCTTCGTCGAGGATTTGGGAAGCGGCGCGTTTGTTGCAACGGAACGAATGGGAATAGCCGAACACGAGCCAACGCCCGCTGAAGCATTGAAAGATGGAGCCGATCTCGTTTGTTTCAGCGGCGATAAATTGTTCGGCGGCCCGCAGGCGGGAATCATCACTGGAAAAGCGCGATGCATCGCCGCGTTAAAACGCGAACCGTTATTTCGCGCGTTGCGCTGCGACAAACTGATTTTCGCGGCCCTGCAAGCGACTGTCGATCTTCACCTCAATCAATCGACATCGGAAATTCCTGCGATTGCGCTCTTGCAATTCTCCGAGGATGAACTGCGCGCTCGAGCCACGGCGATTGCCAGTCGACTGGAGAACCTGTCTGCAAAAGTCGCAATTGGCTCCGGCACGGTTAAGGTCGGCGGCGGCACTTTGCCAAAATCAACAATGCCGTCAGTCACGATCGACATTGTTCCCACGAATTGTTCGCTGGCCGATCTCGCTGCCCGCCTGCGGAATGCGCGTCCACCAGTCATCGGCTATATCGCGAACGCGCGTTTCAAGCTCGATTTGCGCACAATTTTCCGGCAACAGGATGACTCCGTGGTTGACGCGGTTCGGGCAGCATGCGCCAAAACTCGTTGAATGCATTCAACAACGCTGTCATGCCGAGCGTAACGATGGACCTCCCAGTCGAAGGAGGAAGTACGCTGTTTAGATTGTGTGATCAATCAATCTGTGAGACGTCCTTCACTTCGTTCAGGATGACCGCGCGAAGAATGTTGACTGTCTAAATCCAATTTCACGATCGATGACAGAGAAACATTTCATTCTCGCCACCGCCGGTCACGTCGATCACGGCAAGAGCGCGCTGGTCAAAGCGCTCACTGGAACTGATCCCGATCGCTTGCCCGAGGAAAAAGCGAGACAAATCACAATTGATCTTGGGTTCGCAGAGTTAATTCTCTACGGGCCTAATGAACAAAAACTTCACATCGGAATTGTCGATGTGCCCGGCCACGAAGATTTCGTGCGGAACATGATTGCCGGCGTCGGTTCAATCGATTTTGCGCTCTTCGTTGTCGCCGCGGACGACGGCTGGATGCCACAGACCGAAGAGCATTTGCAGATTCTAACTTATCTCGGCGTGGAACGCGCCGTGATCGCACTTACGAAAAGCGATTTGGGCGACGCCAGCGGCATCACCGCGCAAGTTCGCGAGCGCCTGCATAATACCGCCTTCGCGCGATCTACGATTATTCCAATTTCAGTGCGCACTGGCGAGGGAATCGAGAGTTTGAAAAGCGCGCTCGCCTCGGAGTTCTCGACTATGCAACCACAACGCGATGCCGGAAAACCGCGCCTGTTTGTCGATCGCGCCTTTATACTGCGCGGAATCGGCACGGTCGCGACCGGCACACTCACTGGCGGGCGTCTCCATCGAGGCGAAGGCGTGGTTATTCAGCCGCAAAAATTCGACGCGCGCATCCGCTCGATCCAGAGTCATGGTTGCGAGGTGGAGTACGCACAGCCGGGAATGCGCACGGCCATCAACCTTCCGGATGTCGAAATCGGCGACGGTCTCGGCCAAATCAAGCGCGGTGACGTGATCACCGTTGTCGATCCTTCGGCTTCGGTCACGGCAAGCCCTGCCAGCAGAACAAGTTCGAGTCTGGTTGTTCTTCTCGAAAAATCGCATCGGCTTAAATCAAAAGATCCCGCCGCTCGCCCGCTTAAGAATGTCACTTCGGTCAATTTGCATCACGGCACGTCGCGATTCCCAGCAAAGGTTTATCTGCTTGGTAGTAGTGATGCGCTCGAACCTGGCAAACAACTGATCGCGCAACTAAAACCGGAATCACCGATCTTTGCATTTCTCGGCGATCGCTTTGTCCTTCGCGACGCATCGGAGCAATACACAATCGCAGGCGGAGTAGTTCTTGATCCAGATGGCGACCGCAAAGAATTTCGTGACGAGAAGAAACGCAAATTACTGATGGCTCGCGCTACGGCCCCAGATGATGTCGACCTTTGTGTTCGTTCCGAAATCGCAGTGCACGGATTTATGCCGATACAAAGCGTTCTTGGCAAATCTCACTTCAGCCGCGCCGAGATTGCTGAAAGCTTGCTGCGCCTACAACGCCTTAACGAAATTGTCCTTCACGGCAAAATCGCGGCGAACACCGGGAGCTGGCAAGCATTACAAAACCGCGCCACTCTCCTGATCGACAATGCGCTCAGTAAAAATCCCGAACGCATTGGTTTCGACTTGAGTCAGCTGCGCGCCGCGCTGCGCGATCAAGCCGGACATGTCTTCGAGGCGCTCATTGAGGACATGTGTTCGAATGATTTTGTTCGGAAAGAATCAATGATCGCACGCGGTTCGCACCGGCCAGCGTTGCCGGCTACACTGCAACCTGCAGCAGCGAAAATTCGCGAAGCGCTGTCGAAGAAGCCATTCGACCCGCCCGCGCGCAGAGAGATCGAGTCGGATCGAAACGCGCTGCGAGTTCTCAGATTTTTGATCGAGGGTGGAGAAGTTATCGAAATCGCCTCGGACGTGGTGTTGTCACGCGAGAATTTCGAACGCATGAAAAATGCGATCGCTAATTTCATTTCCAAAAACGGACCAGCGACTGTGAGTGAGCTGCGGCTCGCGCTGGAGAGCTCGCGCCGAATCATGGTGCCATTTCTCGAAAAGCTGGATCGACAAGGTGTGACGCGCCGCCTCGGCGACAAGCGCGTCCTCGCGTAGCGCGGCAGCGAAGCTAAATTGAGCGATGAAGCGATCGCGATCAGTCCTCCTTGTTGTGCCGTCGCTACGGGAAGCGTGGGAAGATGCGATTGCTCCCTGGTTCGAACGAGTTTTGCCCGAGACGTGGAAACGCGCGTTGCCTTCGCTGGTCGTCGTCCCAACGCGAGGGCAGGCCAACGACCTGAAGGCGCGCTTGATTGCAAAAGGCTATTCACATCTCGGTTTGCAGTTTGTGACACCGGCGAGTTTGCGGGCATTGCTCGTGCGAGATAATGCGACGCCACATGCGCAGCCGGAACATCTGCGTTTGCTCCTCGCAATTGCTGCGAGCGAAATGGAAGATCGGCCTAACGAATCGGAAGCACTCGGCGCCAAAGCCGTTGCCCGTGCGCCGGCGCTGCTGCTGCGCGCATTGGATCGTCTGGAAACTGCCGGATGGAAATTCGAAGAACTCGCGCTGCCGGCGTTTGCATCAGTCGTTCAACGTTTCAACGATCTCCTGAAAAAATGCGATCTTGTTCTGTTGGGCAAAGCAGATCGACGGCATTTGCAAGAAGCGGCGCATGGCGAGCGAAAATTTTCTCACGTGCTCATTACCGGGTTCGATGGAGCGCATTGGCCACAGTGGTTTCTCCTGCGCAACGCGGTCGAGCTTGCGGAAAACGCAACGATCGTGGTCGAAGAACCGGGCGGCGACTTTTCCGACATCGATCTTTGTTGGATCGGCTCGTGGGAAGAAGTCTGCGGCGAAGCGCAGCGCGCGCCGAAATCCGCGCACGCCCCGGGCGATTCGTTTTTTACCGAAACAGAAATGCGCGGTGGCGCGGAACCGGCAAAGCGCTTCGATTTTCTCATCGGGACGAATGTCTCGGAACAAGCCGAAGCAATCGCGCGGCAATGCGTTCGTTATTTGGCGGATGAAAAATGCACGCGGCTCGGCGTGATTTTTTCCAGCGGCGGGGCGTTGCCCCGCCTGGTCGCGAACTCACTGGCGCGACTCGACATCCCCCACAACGACGGACTCGCGCACATCGTTCCCGGCATTTTCGAATCGGCGGAATGGCAGGCGTGGATCGAATTGCAACGCGCACCGCGACTTAATTCTTTTCTGCGTTTTCTTAATGCGCTGCTCGACCCGGCGGTTTTGTCGCCTAAAATTAGCCGGCAACTTTTCGAAAAGATTCTGCGCGAAAGTTACGGCGAGGTGTTGTTGGATGATCTCGAAATTCTGCGCGAATTCTGCGACGGACATTCTGATAAGAACTTTCAAGTAGTTGCCGAAGCGTTGCGCGCGTTGCCGTTTCTTCCACCACGCGCCACGCTCACGCAATTTCTCGGCCAAACGCACGCGGCGCTTGCATATCTCGGTTGGAAACAACACGCGCTCGAAATTGCCAGCGCCACGCACGATTGGCCGCAACGTTGCGATGCGGAATTTTCGCGCGCGCTTTTTCTGCGCTGGCTCGAAGAAACGGCTGCGACTTTTGGCGCTGCGCGTTCAGACGCCGGGGATCATCCGTATGCGCCCGTGCAGTTGCTCACCGTGCCGCAGGCGCAAAATCGGCAATGGTCGCACCTGATCTTTGCCGGTTGGAACGAAGGCTCCTGGCCGCCGCCAGCCGGCGCCGAGTTCGCGCGCGCGGAAGAAATTCGCGTCTTCAATCGCAGCGTGCAGCAGTTGAACAAACGCGCCGCGCGCCAAGGAAGCCAGGGCGAAGGCCACACTAGCGTGCGTGAAAATCATTCCCTCTATCTTGGCCCGAGCGAGCAACGCGCGGTTGCGCTGCGACAATTCGATGCGCTGCTCGAATCGGCCAGCGAAGGCGTGACGCTCGCGGCCAGTCTGCTGCAGGAAGATGCGCCGGAGCGGTTCTGGAATCCGAGCGGATGTTTCACTCAGCTTTATCTCAAGGCGCGGCATGAACCGCTCACACAAGCGACACTGACAAATCTGCAACACGCGACGCCGCTGCTGCCCAAGGCTGCACCGGCAGCAACGGATGTGCAGCAAACCGCAATTGCATTCAACGCGCGGCGCGATGCTTCGAAGCCTGCGACCGAATACGATTTCGCGTTGCGCGCCAACGAATCGTATCGACCGATGCCGACGCTGGGTGTGAGCGATCTCGAACGTATGGTTTCCTCGCCGGCGATTGTTTGGATGAAACGTTATCTTTGCGTCGAAGCGCCCGACGACACCGCGAATCCGTGGGCGGTGACGAGCGGCAAATGGGTGCATCGTTGGCTCGCCGGCATCAGCGAAAAGAAAGCTGGAAAAATATTCGCGGCGTTTCCTTCATCGACAATAATCGATGAGCGTGTCTGCGTTTCTGCCGACGAACGCCGGGCGGCACTTCAGCAACTTTGCGACTCGTTAGGCCGAGTTGTGCCTGACTGGTGGAATTCGGGCTGGTTGAACGCGCGTTTTCTCGCGCGGCATCTTGGCGGAAAAATCGCGAGTGCAAAGGGCTGGACCAGGATGGCGGCGGAGTTGCCCATTGGGCGCGACGACGCGGTGAAAATAGCCGACGGAGTAGAACTTCAACTGCGTGGCCAGATCGATTTGGTGCTCGCGCAAAACGACTCAGCCGATTTCATCGGGCAAAAGATTTGGATCGTCGATTACAAAACCGGTTTGACCAAGGAACTGAAGTCTTCCGATTTGCACGACAGTCTTGTTAAAGGCATAGCATTGCAGCTCGGACTCTATTCGCTGGCGATGCGTGAGCTTGGCGCAGCGGAAGTGAGCGTGAGCATTCTTTCGCTGGCGGTGAAAAATGTCGGACCACAGTTGTCTGTTGTCGATCTGGCGCCTCACACAAACGTTTTCGCCGATCTCGCGGAAATGCAGCGCACCGGCGTTTTCGGAATGAAAGGCGAGATTCGTCCCGCGTTTGGTTACAGCGCACCATATCCACTCGCGACATTGCAAATCGATAACGACATTTTGGAGGATAAATGGGGACTAACCCATCCCGCGCTCGTGCTCGAAAAAGAGGAGTGGGAAACATGGTGAGACTGACTGACGAATCTGCTCGCGCGCGATTTGCGGATGAACTGGATCGAAATTTTTCGGTCGTCG
>QHOQ01000065.1 GCA_003219355.1 Verrucomicrobiota bacterium | reverse complement strand
TGAGGAAAACATCCGGGTCGCGCTCCAGCTCCTCCGCGAGCGCTTCATTGAGCGCCTGACGATAGGTAATTTCCCTCACGGTTTTGCCCCGTTGGCGTAAGTATAATCGTAAAGCTTATCGAGCGGCAGCTGCGGGCTTTTCTCAGCAAACTTTACCGAGGCTAGCACTGTCTCCTTGGCGTGCTTGTCGATTTGATCGAATTGTTCGTTCGTTAGTTTCCCCTCCCGCGTGAGCTGCGCCCGCAAACGCGTGATTGGATCGTCAAGTCGATATTTCTCCAGCTCCTGCTTGGTCCGATAACTTGCCGGATCGGACATCGAGTGGCCACGATAGCGATAAGTGCGAATTTCAACGAACGCCGGATGCGGTTCCTTGCGGATGGAATTCACAACCTCGCCGATCTTATCGCGGACTTCACGGAAGTTCATTCCATCGACAATCTCACCGGGGATGTCGTAACCCTCCGCTCGATCGACAATCTGTTTGAGCGATGTCGATCTTTTCACCGAGGTACCCATGGCGAAGAGGTTATTTTCGCAAATGAAAACGATCGGCAACTTGAAAAGCGCAGCTAGATTCAAGGCTTCGTGGAAAGAGCCTTGATTGATCGCACCGTCCCCGAAGAAACACAGAGTGACGCGATCTTCGCCGCGGTATTTAATGGCAAAGGCTAGTCCAACGGCTAATGGAACGTGGGCGCCGACTATCGCGTGACCGCCGTACATGTGATTTTGCCGATTAAAGAAATGCATCGAACCGCCCAGGCCTCGCGAACAACCGGTTTCTTTTCCAAAAAGCTCCGCCATGCACGCATCGGCGCTCGTGCCGCGAGCAAGAGCGTGCGCGTGATCGCGATAAGCGGTGATGACATAATCATCATGGCGCACGGCCGCGATCGCGCCAGCCACGACGGCCTCCTGACCGATGTAAAGGTGACAAAAACCGCCGATCTTCTGCGCTTGATACTGCTGGCTCGCGCGTTCCTCAAAACGTCGGATCAATAGCATCAGCGAGAGCATCTCGACTTCGTCGCGCTGCTCTACCGACTGCATGGCGGTCACGCCGGGCGCGGAACCGCAGCGCGGGCACGCGACAGTTCAGTGCTTCGGCCCAGGCTCATGCAAACAATAAAAAGCAGTGTGAAAACGAGATCGCTCAGGAGTGAGTTTCGGAAAAACATCCAGCTCGGCGTCGCGCTGTACTGAGGCAATCCCACCGTAAGCGCCTGAATTAATCCTGCCACATTTTTCGCGTAGCCCGGATCGCTTAACCACGAGAACGCATTCGTGATCACGTAAAAAATTGTCGATCCAACGATTGAAGCCGGCAAAAGGGTCTTTAGAGAAGCGCGATGCTGCAAGAGAAGACCGATCCATCCGACCAGGGCCAATGCCAAATAGCGACAGAGAATTTGGGGATCGAGCAGCGGTGCGCCGTAACGAAAATTAAGTACTGCGTCGGAAATAAAAAGGGTCACAAGCGGCACCGCGAATTTGTATTTTTTTGGAAAGTACGCTGCACTGCAGAGGGCGATGGCCGCGAGCGGCGCAAAATTGGAAAGCCAGCTTGCGCCGGAATGAATCAAAAGGCCTGACGTCACGCGATAAGCGACGGCCGAAAATATGAGGAGAAGAGCCGGAATCATTCGAGAGAATCTAGCCGTCTCGCGACAGATGCAAAGGCGATTTGCTCCGGGCCCTGATGGACCGCGGCGCGAGTTCAAGAATCGACTCTAAAACTACTTCGTGGATGCGGCTGCTAGCGCTTTATTGAGTCGCGCTTTGCGGCGATTAGCAGCATTGCGATGAATGATCCCACGCTTTGCGGCTTTATCGATCGCCGAGATCACCGCGCGAATTCCATCCAAGTTGGGCATCTCCGAGGAACGCACCTGCTTTTGCATTGTGCGCAAGCGTGTCACCACACTGCGATTGCGGAGTGAGCGCTTCAACGTCTGGCGGGAGCGCTTGGCGGCTGACTTCGTATTGGCCATTTTTGTTTAAAAAATTGTGGACGTGGACGCTCGCGGTCGCAATTGCGATTGTCAAGAGCTCGCACTCTCACCCAAATAGCGCGGACTGATTACTCTTATGCGCGCGGACCGTTTTGAGCGGTTACCGCGCCCTTGTTCAGCGCCGGCGCTTTTTCTATCGGACGCACAATAGACCCGCGCGTTGTGCTCGTTTGTTCGCCGCGAGCTTGGCTTTTTTGTCGCTCTGCAGCGAGCGCTCCCCCCATTCGCATTTGTTCGACGGTAGGTGAAGCTGCCGCGTATGCGGAGCCAAGCTGATTCTGGACCTTTGCTTTTTCAGCCACCGCAAGCGTGCTACTCAATGGCACCGGCGCGGCCTTTGGCACTTTGGGCAACTTATCAGGAACAATTTGCACGATCGAGCCAAGCGTAAGCTGATTATATAGAGCAGCGACATCGCTCGATTTCATCCGGATGCAACCGTAGCTGGCGGGGCGACCGATCGTCTTCTCCTGCGGCGTACCATGGATGTAAATGCAGCGCCTAAAGGCAAGCGCGTTTTGAGCTTCAAGTCCGCGCAGCCAAATGATGCGCGTAATCACTGGATCGCGGCCCGGAGCATTTGGCGCGAGAATTTCTCCGGTAAACCGCCGATTATGAAACACGGCGCCGATCGGTGCGTGGTCTCCGATTTTTTGCGCGACGGCGAGGTAACCGAGAGGAGTTGTCATTCGTCCCCAATAGTCGCCCAGCCCGAACATCGAAGTGGAAATAGGATAAGTTGCGACCTTGCCGCCATTTTGTAGAAGCATCAGCTTCTGATCGCGTACGCTGATTACGAGGCGCGTTGAAGGATCGACCTGTGCGGCAAAAAGCGCAGGAGCAACTGAAATTAAGCTTAAAGTTACAGCCAAGGGCCAGCGCATGCGCACCTTCTTACTCGACAATTTGGTTTTTGTCACGCGGGAATTGCGGTCGCCGTACGTGGACCACCAAAACTGATCTTGGGCCAGCGAGTCGCCAGGGAAGAGAGGCAGACGTAAAGAAACCCGCCCTGGAACATGAGCAGGAACGGAACGGAGAGGAACTGTCCATGGACAATTGCGAACCAAAGGAAGTAGGTGAAATAAATTGCGAAAGCCAGCTCTGCGAGCGGGAGCGCCGATTTGAGCGGTCTGTATTTGCAGGTCCGCCACGGTTGCGATTTGCGTTCGATGCCGTACTTGGGCGTTCGCGTGAAATCGGATTTGTGATTGAAGAGAGCTTCGAGCACGGCGCGCGCGTTGTTGAGCGAGAGACCAACGCCCAGGGCGACCAAACATGGCAAAAAAAGAATTTCCTTCATCCATGTTCGCGGATGGAGTTCACGTTGGGCGCAAAAATAAAACACCGCGACCGATCCCGATGCCGCGATGAAAATCGGGACATCGATCAGAAGTGTCCGAAGCCAGCTACCGTGGGGAGCTCCGGTAGAGGGATGCAGGAGGATGCATAAAAAGGCAAGCAACAAGTAGGCGAAGTTCGACATCAAGTGACATGTGGCCTCAAGTTTAATCGCAAATGGCAGTCGACTGCGCCAAATTGTGGGCAACAATTTTTTGCAGGTTTGGATGGATCCCTTTGTCCAGCGATGTTGCTGAGACTTAAATCCGTTCATGTCGACCGGCAGCTCAGCGGGAGTCACAACATCGGATAAAAAAATAAATTTCCAGCCTTCGAGCTGGGCCCGATAGCTCAGATCGAGATCTTCACAGAGAGTATCATGCTGCCAGCCTCCGCTTTGTTCAATACATGTGCGCCGCCAAAGACCAGCGGTTCCGTTGAAGTTGAAAAAGCGGCCACTCCGGCTGCGAGCGGTCTGTTCGAGCAAAAGGTGCCCATCGAGAAAGATTGCCTGCATCCGCGTAAGCAAGGAATAACCGCGATTCAAGTGCCCCCATCTGGTCTGGAGCATTCCTATTTTGGGATCGGTGAAGAAATGGATCGTGCGTTTCAGTAAATCCGGTTCTGGAACAAAATCGGCATCAAGGATACAAACGAATTCGCCTTCCGCGGCTTCGAGTCCTGCGGCCAGAGCACCCGCCTTGAACCCGGTGCGATCAACACGATGAATGCGTTGAACATTGAAACCGCGCTCGCGTAATTCGTCCGCGCACGACGAGACAATCTCGCGCGTATCATCCGTAGAATCATCGAGCACCTGGATCTGGAGAAGCTTCCTCGGATAGTCCAGCTCGCTGACCGAGCGAAGCAGGCGCTCGACCACGTAAATTTCGTTGAAGATCGGCAATTGGACCGTCACTTTCGGCAGTTGCTCAAACTGTCTGTCCGGAACCGGTTCTCGCTTCCTGTTTTTGAGAAACAGGTAAATGATGAAGTATCGATGGATACCGTAAGCCGAAAGACCGATCAGCACGCTCAGATAGCAGACCGTCCAAATAATGTGTCCAAGACTTCCTTGCATGGGAGTTTCCACAGCTGCCGGTGGTTAAGGCAACAAGGGCGACATGATGCCGTTTCCAGCACGTGCGTCAAATCAAAAAAAATCTTACGTTTACCTCTAAAAATAGCGAGCGTAGCGCGAAAAAAGCATCCGGGCATAGCGCAGAGAGCGAGTATGTTGTGTTCATTGTCGATCTTCGTAATTGCGGGTGCGACTGGCCTTGTAAGACTCCTGATCGCACAAGAGGAACCGCTGTGAAGGCGATTCACGCGGAAGCGCGCGAGCTAACCCTCGCAATTCGTCAAATCGACTAAGCGAACCCTCCTTGTGGACATTCGCCTTGCCTGAGGCGGCAACCAGGTTAATTGGTGATGAGCCGATTTTTCGCAGACTAACGGGATGCAATTGCGCGATAGATTTGAGAAACAGAAACGCGGCCGTTTCGAACGCTTGAAGATCATCTTTCCGATCCTCTTGGCCGGATGGATTCCATCGATCTTAACACTGGTCGTTTCCTACACGATCCTGACAAGAACCCTTGAATCGCGAATCCTGCGCGACCGGCAAACTTTCATTCAGCTAGTGGGCCATCTCGTTAACCATGACCTGAGCCGGACCAGTAGTATCATTGAGTACTATCAGACGCTGCCGGAGGTGGCGAAAATCCTGAGCGCGCCAAATCCCCAGGCTGCGGCTGAACAATGGCTCGGCTCGGCATTTTATTCCCATCCGCTTATCGACGGAATGTTCATGACAGCGCCCGACGGTCGCCTTATCGCGTCGATTCCCAACGATCCGGCGATGATTGGCAAGGATTTCGGTTCCAACCAATGGCGGGAGCAAGCGCGTGCATCAAATGGAGCCTTCGTCTCGGCGGTCCATCAGCGCTTGCCGGATAAGCGCATGGCGACCGACATCGTCGGCGCGGTGCGGGCCCCGGATCGCACAATCGTCGGCTATCTCGGAATCTCCGTGTTGGTGGAAAGAATCGGGCGACGTTTGGCCACGATTGAGTTCGCCGACCAATCCCTCTGCGAGGTATTCGATCAAAACGGCACCGCACTTTTCGCGAAGGATTTTCGGCCAAATTCCGCCCCGGTTTCTTCCGAGGGAGAAATCTTGATGAAGGATATCCGCGAGAGCAAGAGCGGGCATTTCGAGCGGCGCGGCAATCTTTATTCTTTCAGTCCGATCGAATCGACCGGCTGGGTAGCTGTCGCTGAGCAATCAAAAGCCATTGCTTACAAACCGGTGCATGACCTGCTGGGACGAATGACTGTCCTCGCGGCCTGGCTAATCGTGCTCACGGCGATTTGCGCTTGGGTTGGGAGCACGTTTTATCAACGCCAAACCGAAGCCACGCGGCGGATCGAGCGCGAAGTCATTTTTAATGAAAAGATCCTGGCGAACATGCCCAGCGGCATCGCTTTTATCGATCCAACTTCCCGCCGTTTTCTCCAGGCGAACGATGCTTTCACGCAAATGGTGCAGCGTTTCGGAAATTTGCCGCTTGGTCGCGACATCACGGAAGCAACCTATGATGATGTGAAGATCGCGCCGGCCGGAGCGATCGAGAAAGTGCTTTCTTTTGGCACCCCATTTCAACTGATCGAAGAGCCGTTAAAAGACAATGCGGGCATGATGCACTTTGTAAATATCAATCTGCTCCGGCTGCAAGGTCCGCAACAGACTGTTCAGGGCGTACTTTATCTCCTTGAAGACAAGACGCGCGACGTTACGCTGCGCCAGGAACTGATCGGCGCGAACGCAGCAAAAGACCAGTTCCTCGCGTTGCTCTCCCATGAGTTGCGCAATCCCCTTTCGCCTGTGATCGCGATGGTAGGCGAATTAGAGGCCAACATTCCGGATTCTCGGCCGGTGCACGAAGCGCTTGAGGTCATCCGACGCAATGTCGAACTGGAAGCACGGTTGATCGACGACTTACTCGACGTAACCCGGATCGCAAAAGGCAAGCTGCAGTTAAGCTTTGAAATTATTTGCGTCCATGAAATCCTGTGTCGCGCTCACGAAATTTGCCGCGACGATATTGCCGCTAAGGATCTTCAAGTGGAATTTCGGTTCCACGCTGCTCACGCCCATGTCGAAGGGGACCCGGCACGTTTGCAGCAAGTGTTTTGGAATCTCATCAAGAACAGCGTGAAATTCACCCCAGAGAAAGGCTGTATCATTATTGAAACCGTCAATCCGGCGTCGGACGAGATTGAAATCCGAATCAGCGATACTGGCATTGGGATTGAGCCGGACAAGATCGACAAAATTTTCAACGCTTTCGAACAGGGCCAAATCGCCATCACCCGCCGTTTTGGCGGTCTTGGTCTTGGGCTTGCCATCTCGAAAGCGATGGTTGATGCGCATGGCGGAAAAATCCGGGTCGCGAGTCCCGGAAAGGATCGCGGCTCAACTTTTTCGCTAAACCTGAAAACGGTGGTGGCCCCAACCGCGGCGGGCGACGGAGCGGAGGAAGGCCCGTCTGCCACTAGAGAAGGTGCGCCGAGAGTTCCCATGCTTCGGCGCGTCCTCGTGGTGGATGACCATCGCGATACTTGCACAGGGATGAAGATGATGCTCGAACGCCGCGGCTACGAGATTACGGTGGCTCATTCTGCTGAGCAGGCCGTGGAAAAAACCCACGAACAGGATTTCGACCTGCTCATCAGCGACATCGGACTACCAGACCGCAGCGGCTATGATCTAATGCGCGAATTGCGAGACAGCAAAGGCCTGCTCGGAATCGCACTCAGCGGCTTTGGAACGGAACACGACGTCAACGAAGCCCGAGCTGCGGGCTTCTCTGAGCATCTCACTAAGCCGATCAATTTTGAGCGGCTGGAACAGGCGATCCAAAATCTACTCGAGCTCGAGCCGACCGCGAGATCGTGATCGTAAGCTTCGCCAATTTAGGACCGGCGTTCGCCGCGTTATCCGCCGTTGTGGCCCCGCATTGCAGTGTTCTTCTGCCCCTCGGTCCGCTCAGATGCTTCTTTTAATTCCCGCGAAAGTTTCTCGACTCGCTGACGCATAATCTTGCCAGCTTTGAATTTCACAGTCGCACGGGGCGGAATTACGAAACTGCTCCCTGGCTGGTTCGGGTTCCGTCCGACGCGCGGTTTTGTCAGCCGCGGCTGAAAAACTCCGAAGTTGCGCAGTTCAACGGCTATGTTGTTGGCCAAACTGTCGGTGATCTTGTCGAGTGTCCGCTGGACGACATCGAAAACCTCATGTTGGACCATGCCGGTTTGGTTGCTGATTGCGACAACGATGTCGCGTTTGGTTAGCTTTGCCATATCTAATATCTATTTAGTAATCGCTTCACGCTGGTGTGCCGGTGGGCTAAATTAAGCACAAAAAAGATTTTTTCTTGCCGGCTAACTTCCTCGACAACAAGACCAAGCGCAAATGGCAGCTTTTGACCGCTGGAAGAATTGCAAGGCAATCGACCATTCCCCGAAACCAGATCAAATGACTGAATAAGGCTCCGCTCGGTTCTTTCCTTACTTTCGCCAATTCCCACGCGGAGACGGGGCCGCATAATCGTCAGGCGCAATCTCGTGCGCGGTCCGGAAATGGACTTTGGCCAATCCTCGCAATACCTGTGGTCCATTGGCTTCCACGAGCTTTTTCGCTGCCTCTTTTACGTTCGCAGATACTCCGCGCTCCAAACGCAAACCGAGCTCTTTCCCTCTGCGCTCCAGCCAGTTGATAAACGCTTCGCGCGCCAGGATCGACGCCGCCGCCACCGCGATATCTGACTCCGCCTTCGTCCGCTGTTCGATCTGGATCTTTCGGCCATGCCGCAACAGCGATTGCTCGATCACGCGCGCATCCGCAAATTGATCCGACAACGCCCGCGGGCAATCAGACTTTTTCGCCAGTAAGTTTTCGATGACACGCGCGTGTCCCCAGCCGAGCAGCTTGTTCAAATTGCCAAACTTCTGGTAGAGCTCGTTGTACCTTTCCGGGCCGATCAGCACCGTCTCGACAAGACCGGCGGTGCCCTTCCGTATCGTTTCAGCCAGCGCTCGAATCCGTGCATCCGAACCGACTCGTTTGCTGTCTTGCACACCGGCACCGACAAGTCTGCGTGCGATGCCACGGTCGACATAGACTCCGGCAACTACGAGCGGTCCGAAGAAATCGCCCTTCCCGCTCTCATCCACGCCGAAGTGCGGCTCGAACATTTCCGGCGAGTGCACTTCTTCATAACCCAGCTTCGCTTCGCCAAGGATTTTTGGCTCAAGCTCAAACTGCACGAACTCTTCGACCCCCTTGCCTTGCACAAGGATCTTTGGCCCTTTTTCATAAACCGCCACACTGAGATTGTTTTTCTGCGCAAAAAAGAGCGTGTACTGTTTCGGACTGAACTGGAATCCCGATTCCGCGAGCCGCGTGCGAAGCTTGGACGCTTGGTCTCTCGTCAAGGCGTGCGTGTAGGAGTTCACTACGCGAGAGCTTAACACAGATGAAACACGGATTGCATTCCGGTAGAATCAGCTGGCGAGACATAATCATGCATCTGTGTTAGTCCATGTTAATCTGTGGCTTTTCCGAAAATTCGCTTTCGTCGCCCGCTCCTCCTTTGGTATCGCGAGAACGCGCGCAACCTACCCTGGCGGAAAACTCGCGACCCTTATGCAATCCTGATCTCCGAATTCATGCTCCAGCAAACGCGGGTCGCCACCGTGCTCTCTTATTTTAATGAGTGGCTGCGGCGGTTCCCTGACTTCGCGACGCTTGCGCATGCTTCGGAAGCCAGCGTCCTACACGCCTGGGAGGGACTTGGCTACTATGCGCGGGCGCGAAATCTTCACGCAACCGCCGGAATCGTCGTGGATCGATATGGCGGCCATTTTCCACACGCGATCGCTCGCATGCGCGACTTGCCAGGCATCGGTCGGTATACAGCGAACGCCATCGCGACGTTCGCCTTCGATCAATCCGTCCCGATTGTCGAAGCCAACACCGCGCGGGTCTTAACCCGCCTGTTCAATTTCCGGAGGCCCACAGATTGCACCGTTGGCCGGGAAGCGCTCTGGAAGCACGCGGTCATGCTTGTTCCGAAACGTTCCGCGGGGATTTACAATTCTGCACTGACCGATCTTGGCGCGCTCGTTTGTCTTCCGCGCCAGCCAAAATGTGAAATTTGTCCGGTCAAAAAATT
Organism: Verrucomicrobiota bacterium; assembly: GCA_003219355.1. GTDB lineage: Bacteria > Verrucomicrobiota > Verrucomicrobiia > Chthoniobacterales > UBA10450 > Udaeobacter. The sequence continues at coordinate 13,399 of QHOQ01000065.1, read as the reverse complement.
CTGTCGCGCCACAAATCCGGAAACTCTCCCGAGCAAGAAAGCTCGTCCCCAGACAAGACACCTCATCGAGACCCACGCTCTTATCGTTAAGCAAAGCAAAATCTTACTCGTCCAATCAGTTGCGCGCTGGCGCGGGATGTGGATTTTGCCGCCGCTGCAAACAAGATCAACCACCACGCGCCCTGTTCACATGTCGATCTTTCCCTTTACCAATCACCGCATCACGCTTGTCGTATACAGACATCGCGCGCCTCCGAAGATATTTTCGAATCAAAAGTGGTTTGAAATTAGCGCGCTTGAGAATCTGGCCGTGCCGTCACCGCACCGGCGAGCAATGCGACATTTTCTCACCGCAAGACGAGCAGCACGATTACGCCGGCAACGGTCGTAAGAACTGTGATTGGGATGCCGAATCGCGCGTAATCCCAGAAACTGACTTCGATATGCTCGCGCGCGGATTCGACTACTATCATGTTCGCCACTGATCCGATGATTGTGAGATTACCAGCAAAAGTGGTGGCAAGCGCGAGCACTTTCCACATCAACTCGGGCTCGGCAAAGCGCGGGATCCACTTCCCCGCGACGAGAACAAACGGAACATTCGAGAAAATATTCGAACCGGCCGCCGAGAGCCACGTCAGATTCCAAGTCTGCGCCGCTACGCTTGATCCGAAGACAGGTTGGAGATGCCGATAAATCGCGTCCGGCAGGCCGGTATCGCTCAGCCCATCGACGACGACAAACAGCGCGGCGAAAAATACGAGCAAGTGCCAATCGACCAATTTTAGCACCTCGTGCGTGTCGCGGCGCGCGAGCACCATCACCAGCACCGCGCCCGAGAGCGCTGTCCACGCCAGATTCAGCCCCGCGACAAAGCAGGCAAAGATCGACAAAAACACAATGCAAACGATCGCAAACAAGCCACGGTCGAGTTTCGGGACGACGTAGATTTCCGGTTCGATGGTCGCAGCTCGCAAAGCACGCCGGAAACCGAAACGCAAAATGATGAAATTGATTGCCAGTCCAATGATCGCCGCCGGCGCAAGCGTTCGCGAGAATTGAGAAAAGGCTATATGCGAAAAATGTCCGATGATCATGTTTTGCGGATTGCCAACCAATGTGGCGACGCTGCCAATGTTGGCGCTGGTCGCGAGCGCGATGAGATACGGCAGCAGAGGAAGTCTCCCGCGCCGGATCACCGCGATCACCAACGGCGTGAGCATCAAACAGATCGTGTCATTGACGAGCAACGCTGAGAGAATTCCCGACGTGAGCGTCAGATAGAGCAAGAGCCGCTCCGGAGTGCGAGAGAACCTCAACACAACATCCGCGGCCCATTCGAAAAAGTGGGCGAGATATAGATAGGCTGAGACAAGCATCATCGCCAGCAGCAAAACGATCGTGTCGTAGTTGACTGCGCGATAAGCGCGCTCAGGCGTGACAACACCGGTGGCGACCATCAAGACTGCGCCAAGCAACGCTGCGGCTGGACGGTTCAACGGCAGAATTTTGAGCTGCCGCCCACTGATGAGAACGTAGGTGATCGCGAAGATCACGCTCGCGACAAGCTCCTGCTCCCAGTGATTCACAGCGCGTGCATTATGGAGGGCATTTCACTTTTCAATCAGCACAAATTTCTTTGCGGAGTTCGGATGGAATGCATAGCCTCTCCCAGTGATGGTCAAACGCTGCCAAACGCGCGGCCCTATCGGCGGTTCTAATGATAAGGAGCGCTGAACCATGAGAAGCATGACTGGTTACGGCCGCGCGGAGGTCCATCACGATTGGACAAAATTTAGCGTCGAACTCAATTCGGTAAACCGAAAGCAGAGCGACATCGTGATCAATTTGCCGCGCGATCTGACCGAGCTCGAGCCGCGCATTCGCCAGACGATCAATGAAAATATTTCGCGCGGTCGAACGAATGTCGTCATTACCTTTCACAACGGACCGAACGGTGCACGCCACCTTGCCCTTGATACGGAGCTCGCCCGCTCCTATCACGAAGCGATGCGCTCACTGCAAAAGGAATTGAACGCCCCGGGCGAAATCACGATCAGCACCATCCTCCAGGCTCCAGGCGTGATGCGTTTTCCAGAGCAAGAGATAAACGCCGAAGATGCATGGCCCGCAATCGATCGCGCGCTGCGCGCCGCGCTGACGGATTTGATCAAAATGCGCGAGCGCGAAGGCAGACATCTCGCCAAGGATTTGATTCACCGGCTGAAAGCGATGCGGAAAACGCTCAAAGAAATCCGCGCGCTTCACCCCGATGTGATCAAAAGATACCGTGCGTCACTCCTCGATCGCATTCAAAAAGCGGGTCTGCCGATTGCCAGTGACGACGAACGTTTGCTCAAAGAGATTTCCTTCTTCGCCGACCGCGCCGACGTCTCCGAGGAATTGACGCGCCTCGAAAGTCACCTCGCCCAGTTCGCGCATCATCTTCACAGGAAGGAGCCGGTCGGTCGCACACTTGAATTCATCACGCAGGAAATCTTTCGCGAACTGAACACTCTCGGCGCAAAAGCAAATGATGCCGCCATTTCACAGCGCGTCGTCGCCTGCAAAGCGGAGCTGGAAAAGATTCGGGAGCAGGTCCAAAATCTTGAGTAAAGAGTTCAGCCGTCACGGAATTCTTTTTGTCATTTCTGCGCCATCGGGCGCGGGCAAGACCACGCTGGTTGATGCGCTTCGCCAGACTCCGAATTTTGTTTATTCTGTTTCTTGCACGACGCGAGCGCCGCGTGGCGGTGAAATTGAAGGCGAAGATTACCAATTTCTTTCTGACGCTGACTTTCGCGCGAGAGTGAAAGCCGGAGATTTTCTCGAGCACGCCCAGGTGCACGGAGACTTTTATGGAACGTTGCGCAAGCCGGTGGTGACAAACTTAAAGAATGGAGTGGATGTTTTGATCGACATCGACACGCAAGGGGCAGCCGCCATTCGCAACTGCGATGACCCATTTATTCGCCAGGCCCTGACCGATGTTTTCATTATGCCGCCCGATCTCGAAGAGTTGCGCCGGCGCCTGATGAAGCGTGGAACCGAAACGGCACAACAGATCGATTCGCGTCTGGTCACGGCCGCGCGCGAAATGGAATTGTGGCGCGATTATCGCTACACTATCATCAGCCGATCAGTCGAAGAAGATTTGCAGAAGTTCCGGCACATCATGGGAGCGGAGAGTTATTTGAGCCGGCGTCTTATTCAAAAATAATTGCCGATCTTTCATGGAAAAAAACGCCAAACGTAGAAGTGATAAAACTGGTGCGCGAAAGGTCGTGCGCATTCGATCCGGCACCAAGTCAGTAATCCTCGGAGTGACGGGGTCAATCGCCGCTTATAAGTCCGCCGACCTTGCCAGTTTGTTGGTCAAACAAGGACATGAAGTGTTCGTCGTCATGACACCGGACGCGACTGAATTTATTTCGCCGCTAACCCTGCAGACGCTCTCAAAAAATCCGGTGACAACGAGTTTCTTCGATGAGAAGGAAAATTGGCGGCCCGGCCACATCGAACTCGCTGATCGCGCGAACCTGCTTCTCATCGCACCGGCCACAGCACACATTATTGCCGAGCTCGCCCACGGCTTGGCTTCTCATCCACTCGCGGCGATCGCGCTTGCTACCCGCGCGCCGATTCTGCTCGCGCCCGCAATGAATGGAAAAATGTGGGAGCACCCTGCGACAACCGAGAATGTGGAAAGACTGAAGGCGCACGGCGTCGAGTTTATCGGGCCGGAAGAAGGGATGCTTGCTTGTGGCTACGAAGGCCTCGGCCGGCTTTGGAAGGTGAACGATATCGCGTTTCGCGCCGAGTTTTTGCTCGCGCGTCAGGATAATTTGATCGCGTGAGATTTCTTATCACGGCCGGCCCGACACGCGAGCTGATCGATCCGGTTCGTTACCTCTCGAATCGTTCCTCAGGAAAAATGGGCTACGCCATCGCCGAAGCGGCGCTCGAAGCCGGACACGGGGTTGTTTTGATTTCCGGTCCAGTCAATCTCGATCCACCGCGGGGCGCGCACTTCATCTCGATCTTGACCAGCGATGAAATGTACAACGCCGTCCATCGAAGTGTCCGCGATTGTGACGCGCTCGTCATGTGCGCAGCGGTTGCTGATTACAAACCGCAAAAATTTTCTACCACGAAAGTGAAGAAACGTGACGAAAATCTCTCGCTTGAGTTGGTTCCCACCCGCGACATCCTCGGATCGCTCCAAAACGAAGATCGACACTTTCTCGTTGTTGGTTTCGCCGCAGAAACAAATGATCTCGAAGCAAACGCTCAAAAAAAACTTCACGCAAAACATTGCGACATCATCGTCGCGAACGACGTGAGCAACTCAAATTCGGGGATGGAAAGCGACGAAAATGAAGTGACGATTTTATTTCGAAACGGCGAAACCAAAAATATTTCGCGGGCGCCAAAGAAAATTATCGCGCGCGAGCTCGTAAAAATATTTACAAATACGTGAGAATAATGTTTGACAAAAAAAATGTGATGATTACTGAACTCGTGTAAGTGAAGTCATTCCCAACTCTTCACACAACTCCGCACGTTGCGGATTGAAAGGGGGGAATAGTCGATGGCAAAGAAAAGAAAGAAAGCAGCGAAGAAAAAATCAGCGAAGAAAAAGAGGCATTAAGGCCCGACGCTTGATAACGATCCCGGACGCTTTCGGGATCACAACCCCTAACTTCAACCCGGGAGGAGAATTCAATTTTCCTCCCGGTTTTTTTGCGCAACGCACAAATCGCGACAACGATCCTGCGCGAATGAATTTTCAAACTTCGCACTTGGAAATTATTTGGCAGAGAGGGCCGAATCCTATTAGTGGTTTGTCATGAAGCATTATCTCGACGCGGCGGAGAAAGCTGCCCGCGCCGCGGGGGAACTGCTTCGCCAAAAGTTTCAACATCCTCTGCGGGTCAATTCCGCTGAAGCGCACGACATTAAGCTGGAGATCGATGTTCAGGCGCAGGATTTGATTACGAAATTGCTTCTCAAAGAATTTCCCGAGCACGCACTTTACGGCGAAGAAGGAATCGTTGGTGATCAATCAAGCGAACATCAGTGGGTTGTCGATCCACTCGATGGCACCGTGAATTATTTCTACGGCATTCCGCATTTTTGCATTTCAATTGCTTTGCGCTATCGGGGCGAGATCATCGTTGGCGTCATCTACGATCCAATCCGAGAAGAGATGTGGACAGGACAAAAAGGCGAAACCCCTAGATTGAATGGCCATCATTTTCGCGTGAGCGAACGCGCCGACCTGGCTGAAGCGGTCATCTCGGTTGGCCTTTCCAAAACCGACCACACGATTGAGGCCGGTCTGCCGCTGCTACAACGAATGATCCATCGTGTGCGCAAATGCCGTTTACTCGGCAGCGCCGCGCTCGACATGGCCTATGTAGCCTGCGGACGCCTTGACGCTTACATTGAACAGGGAATTAGCCTTTGGGACGTTGCCGCGGGTTGGCTCTTGATTGAAACCGCGGGCGGAACTGTCGATCTTCGTCCGCGTGAAGACATGAAAGACAAATACAGAATTGTGGCGTCCAATGGCGTCATTGATCTCAAATTGTGACCACGAATGACGAAGCTCGAATGATAAAGCTCGAAAGAAGCTCGAATCCTCAAATGACGAATGAGCGATCGAGAACGTCTTTTTGCCATTCGGATTTCGTCATTCATTCGTCATTTGTCATTCGTCATTCGTCATTCTCCCGATGATTCGATCTGGAATCGGCTATGACGTGCATCGCCTTGAGAAAGGACGAAAACTGATCCTTGGTGGAGTCGAGATTACCCACTCGCATGGACTTGAAGGACATTCGGACGCGGACGTGTTGTCGCACGCAATCGCCGATGCGCTGCTTGGTGCAGTTGCTGCGGGCGATATCGGACAACATTTTCCAAACACCGATGAATCAATCCGCGGCATGAGTAGCATCGACATTTTGCGACGCGTGCACGAACTGCTGGCCAAGAAGAAAGCGCACCTGACGAATGTCGATGCAACGATCATTGCTGAGGCGCCGAAAATCGCTCCGCACATCCCAGCGATGCGAACGATCATCGCGCAAGCGATTGCCGTAGATGAATCGCGTATCGGCATCAAGGCCACGACAAACGAACGCCTTGGAACGATCGGCCGCGGCGAAGGGATCGCGGCCATGGCGATTGCAACCGTTGAGCAGGAGTGAGTTGTTTGTCATTCGGAGCGACGTCGAGGAATCGCTAATGATTATTCGGAAAGCAACCAGAGATGTCTCGAGTCCGCTCGATATAACAAGTAAAAATGCCGCTGCGTTTTTTTAACACCTACTCGCGGCAGATCGAGAATTTCGAGCCGCGCGACGCAACCGGACGCAAGGTCGACATCTACACCTGCGGACCAACGGTCTACAGCCGCGCGCATATCGGAAATTTTCGTGCGTATGTCTTCGAGGATTTGCTCCAGCGGCACCTTGAGCTACGCGGTTACAAGGTACATCGCGTCATGAACATCACCGACGTCGATGACAAAACGATTCGCAGCGCCCGCGAGTCTGGAATTCCTCTCACAGAATCCACCGCGCAATTTAAAGAAGCGTTCTTTGAAGATATCGAAACATTGCGGATTAAACCGGCAGATGAGTTTCCCGCCGCCACCAACCAGCGTTACATCGATAAGATGATTGAGATGATCGCCATCCTCATCTCACGCGGTCTCGCCTATCAAGCCGAAGACAAATCAGTCTATTTTCGCATTAACAAATTTCCGGGTTACGGAAAACTCGCCCATTTCGATCTTACACAATTGCAATCGACCGGCCGGGTGAAACATGACGAGTATGACAAGGAACACATCGGCGATTTCGCGCTCTGGAAAGCGTGGGATGAAGAAGACGGCGATGTTGGCTGGGAAAGTCCGTGGGGCCGCGGCCGTCCCGGTTGGCACATCGAATGCAGTGCGATGGCGACCGCGTTACTCGGCGACGAGATCGATATTCACTGCGGCGGCGTCGATAACATTTTCCCGCATCATGAAGCGGAGATCGCGCAGACGGAAGGGGTCACCGGAAAAAAATTCGTGCGTTTCTGGCTACACTGCGCACATCTGCTGGTCGACGGACAGAAGATGTCCAAATCGCTCGGTAATTTTTATACGCTGCCGAATCTTTTGGAAAAGGGTTACACCGGCCGCGAAATTCGCTACGCCCTGATGCGGGTGCACTATCGCGCGCCGCTTAATTTCACCTGGGACGGCATGAATGAAGCACGCGAGTCGTTAGGCCGAATCGATGATTGGCTGGTGCGACTGCGCGAAACCGCCGATGAAGAAAAAAAACTGGTAGGGACGGCGCAGCGCGCCACCCCTACCTCAGAATTCGAAGAAGCGCTTGATGACGACCTGAACATTTCCGCAGCGCTTGGCTTCTTGTTCGAATCGATTCGGGAAACAAATCGCGCAATCGATCGAAACGAACTCGATGCCGCCGCAGCAAATGCGTGGTTAGAATGGTGGCAGCGCGCAAACAGCGTGCTCACTATTGAAGAGGAAGCAGGACCTCCTCCGCCCGAGGTCGCGGAGCTCGCCGAAGCGCGCACGCAAGCGAGGCTTGCAAAAGATTTCCCGAAAAGCGATGAATTGCGCGACAAATTGAATGCGCTCGGCTGGGAAGCGCGCGATACGAAGGATGGGCAGAAGATTACGCGACGCGCCGGTGCTTAATCAAAAATGTTTGCACCTGCTGAATTTCTAGATCTCGAGCACACGGCCCATTCGAAGTTGTTCGAGAAGCAGAATTACGTTTGGGATGCGCTCAAGCAAATCGCGAGTTATTTGCAATTTCGCCTGAGGCCGGGCGTCCTCGGCCAACTGGTGGGAAAACCTTTCATCAGCAACCATGTCTTCATTGGGCGCGGGACGGTGGTCGAGCAAGGCGCGGTGTTAAAAGGCCCGGCATGGATCGGCGAAAATTGCCAGGTTCGAAGCGGCTGTTACGTGCGTGAGAACGTGATCGCCGGCGATGGCGTGGTGATGGGGAACTCTTGCGAATTCAAAAATTGCATCCTTTTCGACGAAGTGCAGGTGCCGCATTTTAATTATGTCGGCGATTCAATCCTTGGATACCACGCTCATCTCGGCGCAGGCGTGATTCTCTCGAACGTAAAACTCGATCATAGCGATATTGCCGTCGTTACACCCGACGGCAATATCGCAACCGGACTGACAAAATTCGGCGCGATCGTCGGCGATCGAACGGAGATTGGCTGCAACGCCGTAATTAACCCGGGCTCGGTCCTGGGCCACGATTGCATGATTTATCCGGGCGTGAATTTTCGCGGCGTTTTGCCCCACGGCAGCATGGTCAAATTGCGGCAGGACCTTTCTGTGTTTGATCGCCGCGAGTGAAGAAAAGCTAGTCGGCTCGCACGTGACGCGCGCGTGGCGGATGGGCGGGGATTCGAACCCCGGGTGCCTTTCGGCACACACGCTTTCCAGGCGTGCACAATAGACCGCTCTGTCACCCATCCGTTTGGGAACAACAAATCAAAGTTGCAATCGTCGGAATAATTCGTCGAGCGGCAGTTGGATCCCAATGTAAAATTCGCCGAAGTCCGCGTACTCAGCGCTCACCGGATCGAAACGCATTTTGTAAACGATCGCCTTGATCTGAAATGTATCGCGCGCAAATAGCGTCACGCCCCACTCCGCGTCATCCAGCCCGGTCGAACCACTAATGAGCTGCTTTACTTTGCCGGCAAACTCACGGCCCACGCTTGCATGACCTTTCATTAACTTGCGGCGGTCTTCATACGGAAGCGCGTACCAATTTCGCCGCTCGCCGCGACGTTTACTCATATTATAAAAGCAAACCACCGGCCAATCGGGCAGCGTCGGATAAACGCGCTCCTGCCGATAATGTTTCATTCGCTCGCGAAACGAAGTCATTGCTTCCACGAATTTCTCCGAATCCAGCTTGATGTTTTGCTCCTTCTCGAGGGTCTGTGCGTATTCTTCCTCCGTCGTGATGTACTCGCTCTCCTCCGTGAGCGACAGATAGCTGTATACCGGTGTCAGGACATCGGCGCCCAACGAGAGAGACAATTGCTTGTCGAACTTATTAGCGTTGTGCAGATCCGGCGTGATTAGCATAAAGCCGAGATCCGCCTTTGGCGTCACGATGCTGAGGGTGAGCAGCTGCGTCGAATCCATCGCCCGCATTTCCTGCACAAGCGACGCAAGATTCGTTTTCGCCGCATTCTGTTCTTCGCGACTGAGCAGTTGCCATTGTCCGTACTCGATCCGATAGAAAAGGTGCAGACAATGCCAGCCTTCTTCGGGAACGAGCGCCGTGTTCTTGTCAGTCATCGCGCTAGTCTCCGCCCGAAGAAATTGCGGTCAAGCTTTAGCGAGGCGATTGAGTCAATCGCTACTACCTAGCGCGCGGGGCTTTGCGCGCGGGGCAAATGGGCGACGCAATATTCTTCGCCGTCGCGGGCAACGCGGAAGTCGAGATTTGGGTCGCTCAATTCCGTCGCGCCGCAAATCGCACATTTGTGCAATGGTTCGGCTTCGCTGCGAGACTGGCGAGCAAAACGCTTACGGCGCGCCGAGAGTTCACCGCGATGCCGCGCCTCGTAAATGATCTCCGGGCCGAAAAAGATCAGATAATTCGCGAATGCGGCCACCACCGCCATGCGGTACGACATTGGCCCGAGGAAAAATCGGACGAACAGCAACGCAGCGAGCGCCCACGCCATCCATTTGATCTTCACTGGCAGGATAAACAAGACGTAGATCACCTGGTCAGGATAAAATCGCGCAAACGCGTAAAACAAAGACGCAAAGAGCATTGAATTAGAAAATCTGGCGCCGAAGAAAAATGCGGCGGCGGTGGTGCCGATCATGCCGACCAAGAAATAGAGCGTCAGCCGAAACGCCCCCCACGCCTGTTCGAGACCGTCGCCAATCCACCAAAGAAACCAGAGAGCAAAAAGGATCCACCACGGACTGAGCGTTTGTGGAATGAAAATGTAAGTGAACAATCGCCAAACTTCGCCATGGCGGATCTGCCCCGCGTCGAGATCAAGCATCGAGGCAAAACCGGGCGCTAACCAGGCCAAAGCAAAAACCAGCGCGGTGAACCCAACCAGGATGCGAGTTAGACCAGGGATTCCGAGAAAACCAAAACGCCGTTCGAGTTTGTCCAGCCAGGTCATGATTTGGGCCAAAGTAGCGCAAGCGTCTCAGTTGCGAAATAAAACAGATCGCAAGCGGGACGCTTGCGCTATTTTTTGTCGACGCCTAGCTTGCCCGCGTGAGCGAAACCGCGCAAAAAACCACACCGCTGTACCAAGAGCATGTGCAGCGCGGCGCGAAAATTATCCCGTTCGGCGGCTGGCTCATGCCGGTGCAGTACACCAGCATCATCGAGGAACATCAGGCTGTGCGAAACAACGTCGGCATCTTCGATATTTCGCACATGGGACAATTGCTCGTCAGCGGTCCGGCAGCTGCCGAATGGCTGAACACAATGCTCACCAACAACATCGACAAGTTGGAGATCGGCCAGGGTCATTATACTTTTCTCCTCAACGAACGCGGCGGAATCGTTGATGATTTGATCGTTTATCGGATCGAGGGGCAGATGTTTCTGCTCGTCGTGAATGCCGCGCGCACGGACGAAGACTTCGCCTGGCTGAATCGACATCGAGCAAAGGATGTCGGCCTAAAGAATCGCAGCGCCGATTTTGGCGGCGTTGCCATTCAAGGACCACGCATGGTGGAACTGTTTCGGGCGCTCTTTGGCAAAGATAGCGATCCGCCGGGACGAAATCGCATTGTCGATCTTCCGTTCGATGGAACAAGCGTTTCGGTCGCACGCACCGGCTACACCGGCGAAGATGGGGTGGAAGTTTTCTTTCGAGCGGGAGATGCGGCGAAGTTTTGGAACGCTGCTCTTGAGAAAGGCAAAGCGTTTGGAATCAAACCATGCGGTCTCGGCGCGCGCGACACATTAAGACTTGAAGTCTGTTATCCACTCAACGGCTCCGACCTTTCGCCGGAACGCAATCCAATCGAAGCCGGCCTTGGTTTTTTTGTCGATCTGACGAAGCCAAATTTCATTGGTCGAGAAGTGGTGTCGAAGATGAAAGAAAATGGTTCACCCGAAAATCTAGTGGCGTTTCGCATGCAGGCGAAAGGCCCGCCCCCACGGCCGCATTATCCGGTTTTCGACAAGGACGAACGGGTCGGCGAAGTGACGAGCGGCACGCTTTCTCCAAGCTTGAATTACGGCATCGGCATGGCATACGTGTCCGCGCCGCACGCGAAGATCGGAACCAGAATCGACATCGAGATTCGCGGCCAAAAGTTTCCAGCCACAATCGAGAAGAAACCGCTCTACAAAAAATCATGAACGTCCCCGACGATTTACTTTACACCGAGACCCATGAATGGATTCGCCGCGAAGGTGAGAATGTTCGCGTCGGGATCACCGATCATGCGCAATCGGAGCTGACTGATGTGGTTTACGTCGAACTGCCGAAAATGGATCGACAAGTGAATGCGCGTGAAGCCATCGCTGTGGTTGAGTCCGTCAAAGCGGCGAGCGACATTTATGCGCCGGCGAAAGGAACGGTGGTCGAGGTGAATAAAGCACTCGAAGCCGATCCCGGTTTGCTTAACCGCGAGCCGTTTGGCGAGGGCTGGATCTTCGTCTTGAAGATCGATAACCCGGACGATCTCAAACAGTTGAAAGACGCTGCGGCCTATCGACAACAGATCGGTTAGACGCAAAAAAAGACATCGCTAAGTCGCCCTGATCTCGATCGGTCGTTAAACAAAAGCCAAACATGATCTCATTTAGTCTATCCCGACATGATGGCATTTGGCGGTTCTCAAGGCTTGCACAACTTATGCTGGGGACCGCAATCACGGTTTTGATTTCGATGACCGACGTGAATGCATCGCCCGCAGACGACATAAAGGCCGTTGCAGCGCTAGATACCCAATATCAGAACGCAGTTAAAGAGAACAATGCCGCGACGATGGATCGGATTCTGGCCGAAGATTTCGCTTTGGTAACTGGCCGCGGCAAAGCGTATGGCAAAGGCGAACTGCTGAAGGCAGCGAGAGAGAAGCAAGTGATCTATGAGCACCAAGAGGAGGAAGCGGGTTCCCAAAAGGTGCGAGTATGGAGTGATACGGCTGTGGTGACGGCGCTTTTGTGGATCAAGGCAGTGCAAGAGGGCAACCCAGTCGATTACAAGTTGTGGTTCAGCGATACGTACGTTCGCACTCCGACCGGCTGGCGATATGTGTTTGGCCAGGCCTCGTTGCCACTGCCAAAAGCGGACGCCAAATAGCTGTCAATGCAGATGCGTTGGCTTCATGCGGGCCGCTGTAAAGGCAAGCCGTTCGGCCAGAAGTCGCACTTTTCTCTGGGACAGGGCTGTGCTTAATTCCCCGTTTGCCCGTGAGCAGTAAACCGAAGCAGCGCGAGACAGCGCTCAACTTTGAGAGCGCGATCGACCGGCTCGAAGCGATTGTCGAGCAGATGGAATCGGGCAAACTGCCGCTGGAAGATCTGATTGTGCGGTATGAAGAGGGAATGAATTTGGTAAAAATTTGCCAGGAACGACTTGCCAATGCCCAGCAAAAGATCGAGATCATTGCCCGCAACAGCGCCGGTAAGGCGATCGTGAAAGATTTTGAAGCGACGCCAGAACCGGCGGCACCGGCCAACGCAGTGGCTGAAACCGAAAACACAAATGATGAAATCAAACTCTTCTGAGGCCTCCGGACCGGCGGCAGCGCCAAAGCGGTTGCTCGACGGGATCGGTTCACCTGCCGACATCAAAGCGCTACGCGAACAAGATCTGCCGCAGTTGGCGCAAGAAGTGCGCGATGAGCTGATCAGAGTCCTTTCGCAAACTGGCGGACATCTTGGACCGAATCTCGGCGTAGTCGAACTGACTATCGCGCTGCATCGCGTTTTCAACACACCGCGAGACCGATTTGTCATGGACGTAAGTCACCAGGGTTATGTCCACAAGATATTTACCGGGCGTCTCGATCGCTTTCCCACGATGCGGCAGTACGGCGGGCTCAATGGTTTTCTTCTGCGAACCGAAAGCGAGCATGATTGCTATGGCGCCGGTCACGCAGGGACAGCGCTTTCAGCTGGGCTCGGTATGGCGGTGGGACGCGATTTAAAGGGAGGCAACGAGAATATCGTGGTCGTGGCGGGCGACGCCGCGTTCACCTGCGGCATCAGCTACGAGGCGCTCAACAATGTGAACGCGCATACCAAACGCTTTATCGTCGTGCTCAACGATAACGAGTGGTCGATCGCAAAAAACGTGGGCGCGATCGCAAATTATCTAAACAGCATTG
>QHOQ01000113.1 GCA_003219355.1 Verrucomicrobiota bacterium | reverse complement strand
TTTTCCATCAACCGCTTGAGCGCCTTCATACCGGGCTGAAGCTTGCAGTAATCCAAGCCGCACACAGTAAAGTAAAAATCTTCAAAAGCCTCAGTGCTCATCCCGGCAAGCTGTGCCATCGACGGAGTAGGCCAACGTAAGACCACCCATTTCGTTTTCTTAACTCGGTGGTCCTGCACAGCCCGCATCCTCTTCGCCACCAATTTCATCTTCTCCGCCGGCACATCGGATAGTTCGGTGACGTTGTTGCTGCCGCGGACGGCGATATAGGCGTCCATTTTTTTCATTCGTGCCAGTTCATAGCCCGCCATTAGGCTCAATTGTCGATCTGATGCTTCAAGGGCGAGCGAGCGGCTTACCCGAGTATGGTAATTCTGCACAAAAGGAATGCCTCCAGCGTTTCGCGCCGCTCGGATCAGCGCGATTGTCATTTCGTCCGGAACGTCGAATGCTTCGATCAGAACCGTTTCATTGCGCTTGAGTCGAATGGAATATTCCACAAGAAGTTTGGCGAGATCGTCGAATCTGGCGTCGTGCATAAGACGGTTACGATTCCACCGAGCGCGGCAGATGCAACTCAGCTGATCGGCCAGCTCGAACTAGCCGATGCGAATGAGAAGTGCCGCAAAAGCACCGACGTAATGGTCGCGGAGGGAGGCAAGATTTTTTTTCGCATCCGCGGAAATTTGTTCGGTAAGGCTCGACCAACTGTTCATTTTCTTCCGTTCGAGACCGCGAATGCTATAAACAAAAGCACCGCTGAGTTTCGATAACCGGATCGACGAGCGCGCGATTCTCGTCATTGTCGCCTTCGCCACTCGCGCAACGTCGCCTCCGCAATTTGCCGAGCAGCGCCACACATTTTTCTCTAAACGTTTTAAGTCGACATCACGCTGGCGCGGCCAATCGAATGATAGTGAAAACCGAGATGGATCATCGTTTCCGGGTCCAATAAGTTTCGCCCGTCAAAGACGATTGGCGTGGTCATCTTTCCTTTCACAATAGCAAGATCGATATTTGCAAATTCGCTCCACTCCGTGGCGATAATCAGCGCTTCGGCAGCGTCCACAGCGTCGAGAGCGGAGGGAGCAAATTCGGCAGCGCCGATCGTCTTCACGGCCCGAGCCTTTTCCATTCCTTTCGGATCGTAGGCGACGACGTGTGCTCCTTCGTGTAGCAGATCCTCGACAAGCTCGATCGCGACAGAGGAACGAATATCGTCAGTGTCTGGTTTGAATGTGAGGCCCCAGACAGCAATACGTTTTTCGCGCAAAACCCAGAGCGTTTCTCGAATGGTTTTCAGGAAGCGCTCCTTTTGCATCCTGTTTATTCGCTGCACTTCCTTCAGCAGATCAAATGGAACACCGAGTCGTTCGCTGATCGTGATGAATGCCGTAATGTCTTTGGGAAAACAGGAGCCGCCGTATCCGATCCCAGCATTCAAAAAATCACGGCCGATGCGATGGTCCATGCCAATTCCGTCCGCGACTTTTTCGACATCAGCGCCGCTTGCCTCGCAAATCACCGAAATCGCATTGATATATGAAATTTTCAGAGCGAGAAACGAGTTTGCGCAATGTTTAATGAGTTCGGCGCTGGTAATATCGGTGACGAGAATCGGAGCCATGAAGGGTTCGTAGACTTTCTTCATCAGGTCGATGGCGTGCTCGCTTTGCGCTCCAATTACGATCCGGTCCGGGTGCATTAAATCGTCGACCGCACACCCTTCACGCAAAAATTCAGGATTGCTCACGATGTCGAAGCTTGCGCCGTGACGATTGTAGCGTTTGATCGATTCCGCGACTTTTTCGCCTGTTTTTACCGGTACCGTGCTCTTGTCGACAATCACCCGATAGTCGGTCAGTACTCCCGCAATCTCGCGCGCCACTTTCTCCAAGAACCTAAGATCGACATCTCCATTTGGTTGCTGCGGAGTGGGAACGGCAATAAAGATGATCTGGGCTTTCTCCACCCCTTCTCGAACGCTGTTGGTAAAGCGCAGCCGATCCGCTGAGACATTGCGGTGAATTACCTCCTCCAGGCCAGGCTCATATATCGGCACCTTGCCTGCCTGCAGTGCTTCGATTTTCTGCAAGTCGTTATCGACGCAAATAACGTTATGGCCAACGTCCGCAAAACATGCGCCGGTAACGAGACCGACATAACCCGAACCGATGATTGCGAGGTCCATAAACAGAAAAACGCAGCGACTCAGTCGCGGCGGCATGAACGTCCGGTCGAACTTAAGAAGGTCAACGTTGTTCGCAGGATCTCGTTCATTGCCCTTCGGAGGTGGGATCGAAATTCAGATCGACTCCAAACTTCGGAAATGCTTTCAGCGTCAACGAGAATAGGACGCCATATTCATTTACACCCTTGTTGTCGCGGATTACGCCGCCGAATGAGGCGACCCAGCTCGTCAGATCGCGATAAATAGAATACCGCTGCTGCTCGAGAAGGCCGGTCGCCGCTTCGTATTGCTCTTGGACGGCGACGCCCCAATTGTCATCGATGCGATAATATCCACCGACAACGAATAAGCTGCTGTCGACGAAGAAAGGATTACCATTCAGATACCGATGCCCAAAGGTCGTTTGTAAATTCGCGATCGGTTGAACGGTCATGAGAGTGTCGATTTCCGTAAAACCTTTGTCGAAAGCAGGTACTTGGGAGTTGACCGCGAAACTCACCCAGGGCAGCGGTGTAAAGCGGACATTGTTAAAAAAGTTTGAATACTGCGTCCGATCGTACGGATTATCGAGATTCACGTCAAAGAAGCTATCGAGTTCAAACCAGGTGACCGTCTGGTCGTCGCGGCGTGTTTCCAAACGATTGCGCACACCGAGTCGCCAGACTGTCCAACTATCGATCGAATCGATTGGGGTGAATTGTGGAAAATCAATTGCCCGAAGTTGGGTCGAGGGTTCAAATCGATCGAACTGCAAAATCGAGATCGGGTTTGGCCCGTTTTCCGAAACGTACGAGAAATTTGTGAACGGTTGGATCACGTGGAGAAGGCCATCCAGTCCAACCGCGCGGCTTTGGACATTTTCCCACGTTCGGGAGATCTTGAAAGAGGCTTCCACTCCTGTATCAAAGACGGTCCGGAATGTATCGCCACCGAAGTCGATCGGATGGGCCAGTGTTGGATTGGGAAGGAGGAAATCGGGCACCAGGGGATTAGGATTTGGTGTGAAGATGGTATTCCCGAGATCGCGGGTATCCCCATAGTAAGTCCCGCGAAAGCCAACCCGCGGGACGATAGAAAGCCAGCCGAAGTATGTGTTCGGATATAGGAGTTGATGGAAAGTATCGAGACGAGTGGTGCCATAATTTTCAAAGCCGGAGCTCTCAGGGAACTGCAACCGCAAGTCAGCGAAGCTGGTTTCGCCTTCATAGAAAATTGGCCCGCCGAAGAGTGCGTGACGCTTAATGTCCAATACTACTTCCGGCAAGCGTTCTGTTGTCGTGAAAAACTCGTTCGCCTGAAAGCGCACGATCCCCGTCAACGTGTAAAACGGGTCGGTTTTTGTTAGCGCGACAACGTTGTCGGGTTGAGGGTCGACAGTAAATTCCCCCTGATAAAAATCCTGCATAACGTACTGATCACTCAGTTTTGTTAGATTCGCGATACCGTAGATATCGTCGGAAAAATTCGTCCGATCCTGTAGGCTCAGCCGATAACGCCCAGTAGGAACGTCCTTTCGCGGCACGGCCGTTTGATTCAGCAGCGGATCCTGGTCCTGGATGTAGTAAGTTTTGATCTTGGCCCAGCTGTTCTTGTCCTTTCCATATTCGATACTGGGATCAAAGCCAACGGCCACACCACGCAGTCCCCGATAATCGAGCCGAATCCGGCCTTTGATATCGTCGGTAATAGGGAACATGACCTGGGTGAGAAGCGATGGTCCCCATGAGCTCAAATACGCTGGTGTAACCGTAAAGCTAAACGCGTCATTGAGCGACTGATACAAGTAAGGCCACCAAAAAACAGGCACCTTCCCAACATACAGCGTGACGTTTCGAAAAATCACGCGGTCTTTCTCGTATACGCGAATCGTTCGCGCCTGCAGATGAAAATNCCTGCAGATGAAAATCGGGATTTGGCGCATCATGTGTCGTAAACGTCCCGTTCTGTATCAGGTAAGCTTTCTCGGAGATTTCGCTCACATTTTGACCACTCAGGAAATAAGGCTGCGACTCGGTTCGCATGTTTGTCGCGCGAATCTGTTTCGTGTCGATGTTATAAATACCGCTCTCGGCACGGTAGAACGAACTCTCGTGGCCGGGCTCTTCATTATTGTACTTATTACGGCGCTCATTGGGGTTGGGTACCGTCGCTGTCGGTGTATCGCGGTAGATCCGCACGTGGCCTCTCAGTTCGACCTCATGTGTGCTCGAATTGTATTGCGCGTAATCGGCATAAATATCCGTGTCGCCCACGTGAATGGCGACGTTGTCCCGCGCTGTTGCCAGTCCGTTTTCATACGTCGTTTCTCCAGTGGACGTGATTTCAATTGGAGCATTCTCCGGGGTTTTGATCTCTCCCCTGACGAAACCGGTGCTCGCAAGGAGGGCGGAGACCAACAAAAGCGGCTTTCGCATCGCGGACGGTGAACGTACCGCAGCAGGGCCTTCCTGCAAAGCCAAAAGCGGTCTGTGCTGAGGCAAAAGCAGCTGCGAACTGTACAGAATTACGTTCAGGATCATGGGATTGATAACCGCAGGCCTGCGACCTGCTGATTGACTCCGCAGCTTAACACGATTGCGTGACGCGCCTTGGTAAGTGCCATGCGTGCAGCCGGAACCCGCAACGGAATCGTTGACGCAAGGTGGAGCAGGGGCGGAAGCTCGCCGCGACCCAAGGCCTGCGCTCCAAGGATCACCTGCCACAGTCCCGCAGCCCCAACACTTTCACCAACCGCTGGCTTGGCTGTGTAGATGATCGTATCCGGGATTAAGCGCTGTAATGCTCTACATTCCGCTTGATCGATAAATGTGCCGTTTGCGCTCGAGATCACAAAATCGATTTTGCTTTCCGCGAGGTCGGAAATAATTCGCTTTAGGATTTCTTTTGCTTCCGTGCGTTTTCGGAAATACCCGCCGGTATGAGTGCGCTCGATCATTAATGAACCCTGTCGTGCGAGCACAATTGCTCCCGCCCCTTCACTCAAAATCATCCCTCGCTCGATTTTACTGAATGGTTCCACCGGCGGTTCCAGACGAAGAAGCCGCCACCGCCGATACGCATCGCACAACAGCCAATCCACTTCTTCAGCCCCAACGACAAGGCAGTAATCCAGGGAGTCATTTGTCATCAAATCCTCCGCCATTCTTATCGCCAGAAGCCCTACAGCGCTGTCCCCCACAAGGGTGTAAGTAGCGCCGGTGATCCCCAAAATCGCCGCAAGATGGCTCGCCGGGGCGTTGAAGACGGTTTCTGGGAACAGCAATGGACTGGCTGATTGCGCGCCCGTCTCGACGATGTCGCGGTAAAAGCGCTTCGTGTAAATCACGCCACCGTTTGAGATTGCGAAGACGAGCGCGATTCGGTCGTCATTCTGGGAACCAAACTTCACTCCCGCATTTTGCAACGCCTCCAAGCCTGCGGCTGCGGCGAACCGCGAAATCGCACTGGCGCGGCGCAGGCGTGGATGAGGCGCCAGGCTGGCCAACGCCGAATCGGGTACTCGGAACGCGCTATAAGATTGATCACCGAACTGCTCCGCAATTTTTCCCGCGAAGGCCTCCGCCCCTTGGAGCAAACGCTTCCACACCGGATCAACGCCGTTTCCTAGGGGTGTAATCCACCCCATCCCGGCGATTGCCAGACTCATACCTCGAACTTCCGCATCACAATGGAAGCGTTCGTCCCACCGAATCCGAAGGAGTTCGAAAGAGCTGTGCGTAGAGCAGCCGGCCGCGCTTCGTTCGAAACAACATCTAGCTCGACACCGTCATCTGGAGCGTGAAAATTGATGTTGGGAGGAAGAAATTGATGCTGGAGCGCCAGCAGACAGACAATAGCCTCGACCGCTCCCGCGGCACCTAACGAGTGCCCCATCATGCTTTTCGTCGAGCTTACTGGCACGCGGTCAAGCAACTCAGCGATTGCTTTGCCTTCCGCCGCGTCGTTGAAGAGAGTCGCCGTTCCATGCGCATTAACGTAATCGATTGCATTTGCCGTGATCTGCGCGCTCCGGAGGGCTCGCTCCATCGCCCGCCGCGGTCCAACGCCGCAAGGATCCGGTTGAGTGAGATGAAAATTGTCAGTGGACATGCCGTAGCCCGTTATTTCTGCGAGAATGGGCACACCGCGTGCGCGCGCAGCATCCAAATTTTCCAATACAAGAATCGCAGCGCCTTCACCGAGGACCATGCCGCTGCGATGCCGGTCAAATGGGCGGCACTTTTCTGGCGTCGAGGCTTGAAGTGAGTCAAACCCGACGAAAACAAGTTCCGAGAGTGCGTCATATCCGCCCGTCAATACGCATTGGTAGCGACCCGAGCGTACACATTCGAACGCGTGGCCAATGGCATTGGTTCCTGACGCGCATGCATTGGCAATCACCTGACATGGCGCAGAAATTCCAAAAGCTTCCTGTGCATCAATCACCGGCTTTTGCGCCGGATAATTCGCGATCCAGGTCGGTGAATGTCTCAGGTTGCCATGTCGATGTAACGATCGGTAGTAATCTTCACCATTAGACATGCCACCACTGGTTGTTCCAATTATCGTCAATTCAGGTTTGAATCCAGGCCCTTGTGTTGCCGCTTCACCCAGAGCGTGGATTATCATATGCGATGTGCGATGCAACCGTTGAGTGCTGCGTCCGGCAACACGCCTCTCGTCGAGCAAGCGCTGGTCAGGCACTTGACCGGCAGTCTTGCATCGGCATTCCGTCACCGAAAATCGCGTCACTCGAGTGATGCAGTCCCTGGCCTCCCGCAGCGAATCGAGTGTCTCACCCAGTCCGAACCCCATCGGGCTGACAACGCCCGCGGCTACGACGGCGACACGGGCAGGAGCATCTTTTCCGTTCCCAGCGGTATTTTCGCGCATTTTGGACAAAAAAAAGGGGTTCGCGATTTCCTATTGCTTTCTTAAAAGAAGCATTTTAGTAATGAGGCCGAAACGGAAACGGAAGCTTGGAAGTTGGTGGATTGTCAGTTGAGTTTATTCAGTGGCGATTTGAAATCCGATAAGCGGGAACAGTGACCTGGCTGCGTTTTCCAGAATAAACTCAATGGGAACTAAATTATACGTAGGCAATCTTTCCTTCAACACGACGGAAAACGAACTGCAGGAGCTTTTCACACAGGCTGGCGCTGTGCAGGAAGTCACTCTCATGCAAGATAAATTCACCGGCAAGTCACGCGGCTTTGCTTTTGTGACGATGGGTTCGGAGCAGGACGCTCAAAACGCCATTTCAAAATTCAACGGCCAAACCATTGAAGGTCGGCCACTGACGGTGAATGAGGCTCGGCCGCGAGAAGCACGCCCGCCCGGTGGTGGCGGACGCGGTTACGGTGGAGGCGGCGGATACGGTGGTGGTCGCCGCGACGGTGGCCAGCGACGAGGCCATTAAGGTTCGCGAAAAGCGAATCGACAGTTGAATTGGGCAGGGCTGGATTCGAACCAGCGAAGGCGTAAAGCCAGCAGATTTACAGTCTGCCCCGTTTGGCCACTCCGGAACCTACCCGTCAATCCGAGCGTCGATATAACCCGCGATCTACGCCTCGCAAAGTAATTTTGCCCCGCGCAAGACACAAGGCGGCCCAGGTGCAATTTGTCAATCTTTCATCCGAAACGTTTGGCGATCACATCAACCACACAACGCCACGCTTCCCGAGTCAGGATATATCAATAGCGATAGCGTCTTACGTCTGGCACGTTCCGTCTCTAGAAAATCGTCCTTTCCACAGCCGAGGCGCGATCGCCTCCTGATGATTTAGCGAAAATACGATGCTGCTCACGTGGAGCGAGCAGCCGGACGCGCATCGTGCGAAAAGAATTGCAGTTCTCGTCCCGGTTTCAATTCAAATTTTGCCTGGAATGCGCAGCGTTGACCGCCCACTTCAAGCGAGTTACGATTTTGCGATGGCGTTATTCCGTGGGCTCGTTTGGTTCGTCCTCTTCATCGTTTTGGCTTTTTGCTTCGTCGTGCTTTTCGAGTACGGACCACATGATTTTGCCAACGGCTTCCAGAAGGAGTTTGCCCGCGTAAAGTCGTTTGTCGTGAAGGAAACGGGCCAGGCACAGAAACCGAAGAAGTAGTGCCTCGCTATTGCACGAACTCAACTTCGACTGGAGTGTCGATGTAACCTGCGTGGCGTGCGGCGTGTAGAAACCTTCGGATGGCTGCGCGTCCGGTTTCACCATAATCGCGAGTAAATTCGTTCACATACATGCCGATGAATTTGCCGGCGAGGTCCGTATCCATGTCGCGCGCGTAGGACATCGAATGTCGTACTGCCTCATCCCAATGAGCCAGGCCGAACTCGATGCTTTCGCGGATGATTTGATAAAGATCGTGCTGCACGGGATGCGGAATGTCTTTGCGCAGCACATTGCCGCCAAGCGGGAGCGGCAAATTTGTT
Organism: Verrucomicrobiota bacterium; assembly: GCA_003219355.1. Lineage (GTDB taxonomy): Bacteria > Verrucomicrobiota > Verrucomicrobiia > Chthoniobacterales > UBA10450 > Udaeobacter. Next base: position 9,001 of record QHOQ01000113.1, on the reverse strand, counting down.
TCGCGCTTCCACCATTCGCCAAGATCGGTCAGTTTCTGAAAACCGGAGCGAGCGTAAGTAAGTTGGCCTTCGTGAATGATCAGACCGGCGTCGGCGCTCCCATTTCTTACGGCCTCGAAAATTTGATCAAACGGCACGACGACGTCCCTGAAATCGCCAAGATAAATTTTCAATGCGAGATAAGCGCTGGTCATCCGGCCCGGTATCGCGATCACCCGTTCGCGCAGCCAATTGCGACGATCGACATCTGATGCGGGGATGTTGGATTTGCGCGCTGTCTCCGTGATTACAAGTGGGCCATACCCATCGCCCATGCTCGCACCGCAGGGCAGGAGCGCATAGTGCTTACTTACGTGTGCATAAGCGTGGATCGAGATCGCCGAGATGTGCAGTTCACCCCGGAGCGCGCGTTCATTCAGCGTCTGAATATCTTCCAGTCGATGTTCGAAACGATAACCACGGAGATCGATCTTATTTCGAGCGATCGCATAGAACATGAACGCGTCATCGGGATCGGGTGAATGACCGAGCGTGAAAACTCCGCGATCCGACGACATGAGCGCAATGCTATCCGCCACCATAAACCGCGCAACAATCTGGCCAATTTAAGTGGAGGAGATAATGGTTGCTGTTTGCGTTCCTTGGGCCGTTCCGGTAGCCTCACCGACCATGGCGAGATCCGGTCTTGGCAAAGGTCTTGGCGCACTCATTGGGACTCCCGTGGTCACTCCGCGAACGGATGCCGAATCGGGAGAAAGAGTTTATCAGGTTACTCTCGCAAGCATTGTCCCGAGCGCTTTGCAGCCGCGCAAGGATTTTGCGCGGGAAGCGTTGCAGGAACTGATCGATTCAATTCGACAACATGGAATCATTCAACCACTCATCGTCCGGCAAGTCGGCGTTCGATTTGAGTTGATCGCTGGCGAGCGCCGCTGGCGCGCGGCCCAGGAGGTTGGTCTTACCCAGGTGCCGGTCATTATTCGGAGCGCTAGCGACCTGGAGGTTCTCGAACTTTCTTTGATCGAAAACCTGCAGCGCGCCGACCTAAACCCGATCGAAGAGGCGCAGGGTTACGCCCGATTAGCCGGCGAATTTGGGATGCGCCAGGAGGACATCGCGCTGAAGGTCGGTCGCAGCCGGGCGGCGGTGGCCAATGCCATGCGGCTGTTGGATCTGCATCCACAGGTCCAGATCTGGCTCGCTCAGAATTTGCTTTCGGTGGGTCATGCCAAAGTTTTGCTTGCATTAAAAGCCCAAGCGGAACAGTTGCTCGCGGCGGAAACAGTTTTGCGACGCAGTGCCACCGTTCGTGCTACTGAACGACTGGTGGCTCGACAGCTTGGACTCGGCCGATCGCGTCGAAAGTCCCGACAAGTTGGGACCGGCCAAACGGTCACGCCAGCGGCAATCGAGGACTTACAGAATCGCCTGCAACAGCATCTTGCTACTCACGTGACCGTTCACCATGGAGAGAAGCGCGGACGGATCGAGATCGAGTATTACGGAAACGACGATCTCCAGCGAATCGTTGCCGCTCTTGGTTTGATGGCGAGCGATACCTGATCCCGCCGTCAATGAAGTGAAACGTACGACGTGGGTGGCGCTTTGTTTCGCTAGGCGATTCCATTCGTCCGCTCTTGCCCCTTCGGTCTCCGTCTTCCTCGTCCTAACCCTGGGCGTGGATCCGCTGCACGCATCGGAGCACAGGATTTGGGAGGAGTTTTCCGGGGATAAAGCTTTGGTTCATGTCGAGCGCCTGGTTGACCTCGGGCCGCGTCCGCCCGGTTCGGAAACCATTGATAAATCCAGGGATTATATCGAGCGCGAGCTTCGAATGTTCGGTTGGCAGGTAATCCGGCAGGCATTCACCGGTGACACGCCGCGAGGCAAGGTACGATTTCTCAATCTTATTGCGCGTTTTCGCGCGCTGGCAAGCACGGCGCCGTCTTTTTTGTTGTGCTCCCATTATGACACAAAGACGTTCGACACCATCCGGTTTGTCGGAGCTAACGACGGTGGTTCGAGCACTGGGTTGCTGTTGGAATTGGCCAGAGTCCTCGGACTGCACCCGAATCTGGCAGCCAAGGTTGAACTGGTGTTCTTTGATGGCGAAGAAGCCTACGAGAATTTTTCCGAGACCGATGGCTTGTACGGAAGCCGCTATTTCGCCCGGCAGCTTGCAGATTCTGGGACGGGGAAAAAATTTCGCGGTGGCATCTTGTTCGACATGGTAGGCGACCATTCTCTGGATGTCACTTTGCCAACGGATTCGCCTGTGGAAATGGCGCGAGATATTTTTGCGTCGGCCGATGCGCTGAAATTCCGAAGTTATTTCAGCTACTTCGATCGCGAAATGACCGACGACCACACGCCCTTGAACGCAATCGGAATTCCAACTGTCGACATGATCGACTTTGATTTTGCCTGGTGGCACACAGCTGACGATACCATCGACAAGCTCAGCGCCCAAAGTCTTCAGATCGTCGGTTCGGTCGCGGCATATTACTTGTCTGAATTTGCGCTGAAGCAAGGCGCAGACTTTTAATCGCGCTGTTGATTGCAGGAGCTTGCGTTGCCGAAATGCGCGTGGGGAAATTAGTCAACCAATTCGCACTCGCCTCGGTTTTCACGTTGTCCAATTGACCGATTTGCCTGTTCGGCAGATGAGTTTTGAATAGGTCCAATCAAAAGTCAGGTTTACGATTGACAATGAAAAACGCCGACAATTATTGCAATGCCTGGCTGTCGATTTTTGAGCGGGAGCGAGTCCATTAGCGAGCGCTTCTAAGGTACTGCGGAAACTCGCAAACTTCTGCGTTGCCTGCCGGCGCTTTTGCGCGCACTTTGATCGTGGCCGAATGCCTCGTCCAGCGGAGCCCAACGCCACATGTCCGGTCCAATGCGAAAAAATATTGGAGTCATCGGCCTTGGGATTATCGGCCGTGGCGTGACCGCCAATCTGCGCCAGAAAGGATTTCAGGTCTTCGTTTGGAACCGAACTCCGCGGCCTGTTCCAAACTTCGTCGGTTCGCCCGCGGAGCTGGCGGAAATGTGCGATTACCTCCAGATTTTTGTTTCGGATGATGACGCCTTGGTGCAAACCGTTCAGCAGCTTAGCGGAGCGCTTGCACCGCGCCATGTCGTCATCGCGCATTCCACCGTCGCTCCAAATTCCATGCGTAATGCTGCGAAAACTGTCGAACGTCGTGGTGCGCGTTTTGTCGAGGCGCCATTTACTGGCAGCAAGACTGCCGCCGAAAAGGGAGAATTGGTTTACTACGTAGCGGGGACTGATGCGGCTCTGAAGGAGGCACGCCCGATTCTTGAGGCGAGCAGCAAAGAGATCATCGAGATCGGTGAGCTCGGGCAGGCGACAGCGATCAAAATCGCAACCAACATGATCACTGCCGCGAGTGTCCAGGCGGCGGCGGAAGCTTTGGGGATTGTCCGAGCTTTAGGCTTGCCCCTAGAAAAGTTCCTCCAAGCGATGCGAGACAACGCAAGTCATTCTGCAACTCTGGCGATGAAAATGCCAAAAATGATCAACCGCGATTTTGAGCCTCACTTTTCCATAAAGCACATGCTCAAAGACATGCAGATCGCCAATCAGCTTGGCTTGTCCCATGATCTTGAACTGGGAGTGACCGCCGCTGTGCGCGATCGGCTGGTTGAGCAAGTGCAACAGGACCATGGCGAGGAGGATTACTCGGCCGTCGCGCGAAAATATTGCGGATCCACCACACCTGAAGAAGCCGAATCAGAAGCCCAGAATGTCGAAGCGCATGCGGGCGAATTCGTTTTAATTCCAAAGCCCGCTGCGTCCTCAGCCGATTTGAAAGGGCCAAAACCTCAACAGGAAAATGACACTGCGGCCATCGGAGAAGGAACGCTCGCGACTTCTCCCGGCGAAAAGGCCGAAGAAGAAACACAATCGCGGCACAGGATTCTTAGCCGGTTACTTCGCCGCAGTAGGCAACTACTGAAACGGACCACACCGTCTGAAGAAGCATGACGGCGCCGCTCCAAACCGGCGACGGCGGTTTTTTTGATTTGTCCGGACGAACGAAGCTTCGCCTTACGGGGAATGATCGTCTCCGTTTTCTGAACGGGCAGGTCACGAATGATGTGCGCAAGGCTACCGAATCAACCTCAATTGACGCGTGCGTGCTCAATGCGAAGGGTAAGATCAACGCCCGCGTTTTTATTTCCGCAAGGTCCGATTATCTTTGGATCGATGCCGCGCCTGAACTTCGGGAAGCACTCTTCGCCAGACTCGAGCGCTATCTGATTGCCGATGATGTGCAGATGGAAGACGTCACTGATCGATTATCGATCTTTCACGTACTGTCGCGAGCGGCCCCGGATGTAGCCGATTGTCAGCGCATCCTGTCCGCGCGCCGGTTTGTCGAAACGGGTTGGGATATCTGGGCCGATTCGGCGCTCCACGATGCTGTTTCAGGACAATTGTCGTCAACCTTTCGCTTTTTCAACGCCGCTTCCGCGGAGATTCTTCGCATTGAACAAGGTATTCCCCGGTGGGGGCGCGAGCTGACGGAAGAGATCATCCCGATCGAGGCGAACTTGGAAGAGCGCACTATCGATTATGAGAAGGGTTGCTACATCGGTCAGGAAGTGATCTCGCGAATTAAGATGTCCGGCCAAACAAACAAGCGCCTGCGCGGGTTAATTTCGTTGCACGGGACGCCGCTTGGCGCAGGCATGAAACTCGTTGGCACCTCGGCGGACGGCGGACAAGCGGGCTGGATTACGAGCACAACGCGCAGTGAACGACTCGGGAGGGAAATCGCACTCGGGTTTGTCAAACGAGGCTTCAACATTACCGGCACTAACCTGGACGCGGTCGCCGGAACTGAGGATTCCCCTGCACAGGCTCCGATTCGAGTCGAAGTGGTTTCGCTTCCATTCGTCTAAGGCAGCGCGATCAGCCAAGAAATGCGCATCTTTTCATCCGCTCAAGGCCAGATATTCGTAGTGTTTGTAATCTCCTTTGTTTTCGTTATTTGCGTAATTTAAATCTTGCGTTTTAAACATCGAGACGTGTAAAGTCCACGACTTCCGTTTTTACCAGATTATGAATCAACGTTTAATCGCAGAAATTGGCCGTACCCAGCGGTTGGAAATCCTTAACTCGCTCAAACGGACTAGGGGAATGTCCGTTAACGAGCTGGTTGAAAGAATGAAGATGAGCTACATGGGTATCAAACAACATTGCCTTACCCTTCAGCGCGATGGTTATCTGGATACCTGGCGCCGACCGCAAAAAATGGGTCGCCCGGAAATGGTTTACCGGCTTACGCGCCGTAGCCATGATCTTTTTCAGGCTGATAGCAACCAATTCACCCTTGAGCTATTAAAGTCGGCTCAGGAAATTTATGGGCCAAACGTGCCGGAGAAGCTCCTTTACAACGTTTTCGAAAAAAAGACTGCTGCGCTCAAGACCAAGGTAAAAGGAGAAACAGTCGCCGAACGCGCCAAATGGCTTGCCCGGGTGCGCGACGGAGAGGGCTACATGGCTCAGTTCACCGCCGGCGAAGCGGGCGAGTCCCAGATTCTCGAATGTCACTCGCCGATCATGAATTTGCTCGAGCAGTATTCTATCATTAGCCGACTTGAGCAGGATATGTTCGAAGTTCTTCTCGGCACCCGGGTCCGCCGAGAGATGATTCGCAACTCCGGTCTGTACGAGTGCGCGTTTTATTTTGCATTGTAACAGCGTTGCTTATCCCTTCATCGACGAGATTTCTCCTTTCGCATCCAGCGAATTTCGCTTGATTCATGGCCCATGCTTCGGGCCTTTCCTTCGGCGGTTATAGAAAATCTGCAGCCGTTGATTGACGGCGGTCGTTACCCGATAAAACGCATCGTTGGAGAAGATCTCGTCGTCGAAGCGGACATCTTTAAAGACGGGCATGACGTGGTTGCAGCAGTCTTGAAGTGGCGCGTTGTCGGGAAGAGACAGTGGCGGGAAACGCCCATGGCGTTCGTCGATAACGACCGGTGGCGAGGTGTCTGCACGCTTTACGACAGCGCGATTTACGAATACACGATCGAGGCATGGACGGATAAATTTTCCGGATGGAGAGGGGAGTTCGCCGCGAAATTCGGCGCTGGCATCACTAAGCTCCGGAGCGAAGCATTGGAAGGCGCTGCTCTGCTCGAGGCAGCTTCCCAGCGAGCGCACGATCACACGGATTCTGCGCGGTTGCTGGAGCTCTCCAGGCGCATCGGCAAAGCCGGTAACACCGAGATCAATGAGATCGCACAATCCGGAGAGCTGGAGATGCTAATGGCGACTTACGCTGATCGCGCCGGCCCGACACGGTATGCACCAGCTCCGCGCGTCATTGTCGATCGTCCAGCGGCACAAATCGGCGCGTGGTATGAATTTTTCCCGCGCTCCGCTGAAGGCCGTGGCGATCGCGGATCGACGTTCCGCGATTGTTTGCCACGGGTCGACGACGCCAGGGCGATGGGTTTCGATGTCATTTATTTTCCACCTATTCATCCGATTGGCCACACGAATCGAAAAGGTCGCAATAATTCAATCGAGTGCGACCCTGGTGATCCGGGCGTGCCGTGGGCGATCGGAAGCGAGGCAGGCGGACACAAAGCAGTCGAGCCTGCACTCGGCACGCTGGCCGATTTTGAGTGGCTTCAAAAGCAGATCCGAAAACGCGGAATGGAGATCGCACTCGACTTCGCAATCAATTGCTCACCCGATCATCCTTACGTCAAAGAGCATCCAGATTGGTTCTACAAGCGTCCAGACGGCACCATAAAATACGCCGAGAACCCGCCGAAGAAGTATGAAGACATCTATCCGTTGAACTTTCGATGCGAAACCTGGCGCGAGCTATGGGCGGAGATGAAGAGTATCGTCCTTTTTTGGGCCGAGCGCGGCGTGCGCATCTTCCGGGTCGATAATCCACACACTAAACCGGTCGCGTTCTGGGAATACTTAATAAACGGCGTGCGCGCCAAATATCCGGACTCGGTCTTCCTCGCCGAAGCGTTCACCAGACCCAAGATGATGAAGGCCCTGGCCAAAGTCGGTTTCAACCAGAGCTACACATATTTTACGTGGCGAAATTCGAAACATGAGCTCATTGAATATTTCACAGAGTTAACGGAGACCGAAATGAGCGAATATTTTCGGGCTAATCTTTGGCCAAACACGCCGGATATTTTACCGTTCGTGCTTCAGGATGGCGGCCGGCCGGCGTTCATGATTCGCGTGCTCCTCGCCGCCACGCTCTCAACTCTCTATGGCATCTACAGCGGATACGAACTGTGTGAGAACGAGGCTCTACCGGGTCGTGAGGAGTACCTCGATTCGGAAAAGTATCAGTGGAAAGAACGCGATTGGGATGGCCCCGGAAACATCAAGGATTGGATCATGCGGTTAAACAAAATCCGAAAAGAAAACCGCGCGCTTCACTTTTACGATAACTTGCGGTTTTACCATGCTGACAATGATGCAATCCTGTTTTACGGCAAAATGACACCTGCTCGCGACAATATCATTCTCGTTGTTGTGAATCTCGATCCGCATCGGAAACAGAATTCTTATATCGATGTGCCGATCGACCAGTTCGGCCAAATGGCCAGTGACGTGTATCAAGTGCACGATTTGCTCAGCGATGCGCGCTACACGTGGCGGGGTCGCCAAAATTACGTTGAGCTCGATCCGGAAATTCAACCGGCCCACATTTTCCGCGTTCGTCGCTGGGCTAGCGGCGATCAATTTGTTTAGCAACCCGGTGAGTCGGCCTGTGTTTAGTCTGTGAGTTGTATATTTGCATCCAACAACGCTCCGTTTATCGTAACCAAATTCTTGGCATGAAGATTTCATTCCTGGTGCTCGCCCTGCTGGCGGGCGCAACTCCTTTGCTGGCACAGGATGCCACGCCTCCTCTGGTGCCTGATACACACTCGGAGACGATCCTGGACACCCTTATCAAAGCAGGGCCAGTGATGATACCGCTCGTCCTGTTGTCGATCTTTTCCGTCATGCTCGTGATCGTTTATTTGATGACGATCCGCCGTGGTGCGGTTGTTTCGAGCGGTTACATGGCCACGGCCGATGCCCTCTTGCGCAAGCGGGATTATCTGGGATTGCTCGCTGTTTCCAATCGCCACGGCGAAGCCATCGCGCGAGTTGTGCAAAAGATCCTCGATTTCACGACCAAAAATCCGAACGCAGATTTGCAACAGGTTCGCGAGATCGCCGAGACGGAAGGGACGCGGGTCGCGGCCAGTCTGAACAATCGCGTGATCTATCTTGCCGATATTGGAATGATCGCGCCGCTGTTGGGCCTCCTCGGTACCGTTTTTGGAATCATCCATTCGTTTGGCGCGCTTGGCCGCAGCGATCTCGGAGCGACGCGTTACGTCGCTCTCTCGAGCGGGATCAGTCAGGCATTGGTTAACACAGCCGCTGGTCTGGCCATCGGTATTCCGGCGATGATGTTCTACGCTTTTTTCCGTGGCCGAGCCCAAAGGTTGATTTCAGATTTGGAAGCTGCCACGACTCACGTTTTGGCTTTGCTTTCTTTGCAATATGGCAAACGAACCGAGCGAACGCCCGTGCTGATCGAGGACGAACTTTAAGCGGGCCATCGCCCTAGCAATCCGCTAGATCGACATCGTCTTTTATATTACATGAATCTGCGTGGTCACGCGCCTTTGCATCATCCGGGCATTCAACTGGCGCCGCTTGTTGATGTCCTGTTGCTGTTATTGATTTTTTTTCTGTTGACTTGGAACGCAGCTCGAAATGAGAACGAACTTGACGTTAAAGTGCCGAAAGCTTCTGCCGCGAAAGAGAAAACTTCGCCGATCGGAGATGTGGTTGTGAATGTGAAAGCGGACGGAAATGTCGTCGTGAACCGTCGCACCCTGAGCGCTCCTGAATTGGGCGAATTGCTGAAAAGTCTGGTTCAACTCAACGCCGACCAGGCGGTGGTCATCCGAGGCGATG
>QHOQ01000112.1 GCA_003219355.1 Verrucomicrobiota bacterium | reverse complement strand
CCGGTCGGGCGAACGCGTATTTTTCGCTCGGCGAATGCTGTCGAAATCTGAATCGTCCATCAAGCGCTCGGACGAATTTCCAGAAAGTCCTCAGTGATTATAGTGATAGCGAGTTTGCTGGACCGGCTGCGTACGCGCTGGCCGAGATGGCTTTCACGCAGAAGGATTATGCTGCCGCCCTTCCGCTCTTCCACCGTTCGGCCGCA
>QHOQ01000111.1:397-9578 GCA_003219355.1 Verrucomicrobiota bacterium | reverse complement strand
CGATTGACGAATCCAGTGAGATTAATCAGTGATTCTTCGCAGGACTCAGAATAGCGGAACGATTCACGGCGGCTCGTAAAAGAGCGGCTGCCGAGAAATGGCGGAAGGCCGAAAATGCTTAATTCAATTTTGAATTAAGCGCCGCCGCGAGCTTGCTAAGACCTTCGCGAATTTGTGCACGTGACCAGGCAGCAAACCCGAACGTGAGCGCAGGGTTTATCTCGGGTTTAATAAAGCATGACGATAGCGGGCTCGGCCTGATACCGATTTCTGCGCAGACGCGGGTAATCACGGGTAAATCTGCCTTCCGGCGTAACCACGCAACGAAGTGTAGCCCAGCTTCCGGGATTTCTAGAATAAAGTACTTACTTAACAGATTGTTGAATTGTTCGATAAAGAATTCTCTTCGGTCAGAATACAATTTCCGCATCCGCTTTATGTGGCTCAGGAAAAATCCCTCGGTGAGGAATCTAGCCAGCGTCGCCTGATCGATCGCGGGTGAATGTTGATCCATCACAGCGCGAATCTTGATCATGGGTTCGACCAGTTGCTCCGGGGCGAGTAGGTAGCCCAGACGCAGAGATGGATAAAGGATCTTGCTCATGGTGCCGGCGTAGATGACACGACCGGCATTATCGAGTCCCTGCAAACATGGCAGCGGGGGACCAGTATAACGAAATTCCGAGTTGTGATCGTCCTCGAAAATGTAAGCGTCGCACGTGCGCGCGAAATCGATTAGAGCCGTCCTCCGCGCGAGACTCATCGTCATGCCGAGTGGAAATTGATGGGAAGGCGTCACGTAAATTATTTTTGGCGAGCGTTGTTTCGACGGCCGCGCGATCATGATTCCTTCTCGATCTACAGGTCTTGGAATGACAGTCGCGCCGGCGAAGCCAAAGGCTCGGCGAGCCTGGTAAAATCCCGGATCTTCGATCCACGCCACCTCACCCCGATTTACCAGGGCCATCGCGCTGATCATCATCGCCTGCTGCGTTCCAGCGGTGATGATGATCTGGTCTGGATGACAGCGCGCACCTCTGTAATCGCATAAATAAGTTGCGAGTGCCTTGCGAAGGTCGGGGTCGCCACGGCTTGATGCGTACTGGAGCAGATGCGCTCCCTTTTTTGCGAGGACCTGCGCTCTGAGTCGCTCCCATATGGCGATCGGAAATTCGTCAAGCGCTGCGACAGCAGGGACAAAAGAGACACCGGGCGCGCCTGCGATCCCAAAATCAAACTGTTTTCCGGTTCGTCTGTCGGGAATGCTTCTAACCCGATCAGAAAGACGGGGCGGCCTTTCAACTAGCCGTTCTATGTTTGGCCTGCGCGGACTCAAAAAAGTTTCGGGAAGAGAATCCGCGACGAACGTGCCCGATCCGATCTTGCACTGAAGGTAGCCTTCGTCATGAAGCTTGGAAAAGGCAAGATCGACGGTGAATCTCGAGATGCCCAGGTCTGCCGCGAGTGCTCTGGAAGAGGGAAGTCGGGAAGAGCTGCCGTTGAAGCTTCCCGAAATTACTTCATCGCGAATCTGGCGATAAAGTTGTTGATGAAGCGGTTCGGCGGCAGCGCGATCAAGCCGAATCATTTCAAGAGCCACGATCGAATGGCGACGCCGCTGCTTCTTACTTAAGCTCTTATCTGCAACCGGTTTCACGATTCGGATTGCGCTCTCTGAGATTCATTTGTTGCTTCTCGCTTACGGCAAAGGCGAGGATGAGCGCTTTCTTTGATACGGTTGGGCATGGCTGATTCTCGTCGAGAACTGCTGCTAGCCGCAAGCTGCGGCCACGGTGGCATGGCCATTTCGCGGCAAGTGGACCGTTGACACCTTACCACAACGCCAGAAGCTTTTCTTTGAATGCGAACTCAGACTCCATGCAGCGATTACTGCGAGACGAAAGGTCTGATCTATTTTGCTCGAATGCTGGACAAGATCCGGCTGAATGCTGGTGGCCGATTGGCGCCTGGCTATTTTCTTGGTGTGGCTGATGATCCAACCTTCTTCGACGCACGCTGCACACGATTTCTGGGAATTAATTATGATGAGCTGGTCGAGCGAACTCTTCAGGGAGGATCGGACGAGGAAATTCTCGATTGGTGTTTTGAACGCGGCAGAAAACCTGGCGAAGAAGAAGTCCTTATTTGGAACTCATTTATTTCCAAACGCGGCTGGCGGGACGAAAGCAGCGCCGACCTGCAAGCGGCCAAGGAACGATCAGACTGGGGCGATCGCGACGATATTCAGACTTGGGTGGACCTGCATGACGTCGAAGAAGGCAGAACGCCAAGAGCAGTTGTTCCTGTTAAGCACTGAGTCGCCTTTGCCGACACATCCGCTCGACGAATCTTCCGGTCTTCCCCTGCCGCGATTTCTCTGCCAACCTCGCGGCAATGCTCGCCAAAATTTATTCCGCTGCAATTTACGGCGTCGATGCGTACGAAGTTGAAATAGAGGTCAACGGAGCCGGCGGCGACCCAAACATTGTTATCGTCGGCTTGCCGGATGCCGCCGTGAAAGAGAGCCGCGACCGCGTGACGACGGCAATTACAAATAGCGGATACTTTTGGCCGCGTGGCCGAACCACAATCAATCTCGCACCGGCCGACATCAAGAAAGAGGGACCAAGCTTCGACTTGCCGATTGCGCTTGGGATGATCGCGGTGACCGAAGAACTGGATAGCTCGCCATTTGAAAACTTTAGCTTTGTGGGCGAGCTGGCTTTGGACGGTGCGGTCCGCGCCGTAAGGGGCGTGCTGCCGGTTGCGCTGGAGGCCCGGCGTCGCGGAAAGCGTGCACTGTTTGTGCCGGAAGCCAACGCGCTCGAAGCCGCGATGGTCGACAAGATCGACATCTACGGCGTCCAAAATTTGCGGCAGACGTTTGACTTTTTGCGCGGGGAAACCGTGCTCCTGCCTACCCGCGCCGATCTGACCGACTTTTTCTCCGCGCACAAAAACTACGACGTCGATTTCAGCGATGTAAAAGGCCAGGGCCATGTTAAACGCGCGATGGAGGTGGCTGTGGCCGGCGGTCACAATGTCTTGATGATCGGACCTCCCGGCTCCGGTAAATCGATGCTTGCGAAACGTATCCCAACGATCATTCCGCCTCTCTCGCTTGAAGAAGCGATTGCAACGACCAAAATACACAGCATCGCCGGTTTGCTCGATGGCGAGCGTTCCTTCGTGTCGACGCGCCCGTTTCGCTCGCCGCATCATACTATCAGCGATATCGGTTTGCTCGGCGGCGGCGCATTTCCAAACCCGGGTGAAGTAAGTCTGGCGCACAACGGCGTTCTTTTTCTCGATGAGCTACCCGAATTCAAGCGATCGGCATTGGAAGTCATGCGCCAACCCATCGAAGACGGGAAAGTAACGGTCTCTCGCGCTGCGGGGAGCGTGACTTTTCCTTCGGAGTTCATGTTGGTCGCGGCAATGAATCCCTGTCCCTGCGGATATTTTGGCGATTTAAAACGAGAATGCCGTTGTGGTCCGGTTCAAGTACAGCGCTATCGCCAGCGCATTTCCGGGCCATTGCTCGATCGTATCGATCTTCACATTGAAGTCCCGGCGGTCGAGTACCGCGACGTGGCCAGCGAACGCGCCGAAGAAACTTCGACCGCGATTCGCGACCGAGTTATGCGGACGCGACAACGTCAGCAAGAACGTTTTCGCCATGATCCGAAAGTAACTTGCAACGCACGGATGACTACGCGCCATCTCAAGCAACACTGCAAGCTCCGTCAGGATTCGCAGGATCTGATTCGCGTGGCGATGAATGAGCTAAACCTCAGCGCTCGCGCTTACGATCGCATCCTGAAAGTCTCCCGAACCATCGCCGATCTCTATGACAAGTCCGCCAGTCGGACGAACTCGTCCCGTGGTGAGATCGATATTTCACCCGAACACGTCAGCGAAGCGATTCAATATCGTACTTTCGATCGCGCGCTGTGGGTCTGATTCGCCGATGCAAAAAAAAGAAGATTGGCATTCTTCTTTTTCTGCAGGCCTGTAATTGAAGCAATCCCGAAATGCATTGGCGAACAAACTTTCTCGCAAAGCGACAAATTTTGAATCCATTCGCGATGCGCGGCGCATCTCATGGGAAACAACACCTCTTGAGATTATGAAACCGACACCACTAACCCTTCGCGGAAATCACCGCTCGCTTATCACGGATTACAATTATCATTCCTTTGCACTGGAGAGTTTTAACACGAATTGTGGACGCGTCTCCGTGCTGTCGCTCTGGGACATCAGCCGCAGTTATTTCAAAAACGAAGCGCGTTACGATTTCCTGGGCGAAGTCGGGCTCTTCGCGGCGATCGTTTTGACCGCGTTTCTTCCCTTGATTAACAACGCATATGCGCTGGTAGAATCTGCTCGTGCCATCGGCAACTTTTAACCAGCGGCGCTTTCGCCTGGCAGTTGTCGCGTACTCGCTGTCGCTTATCGGCTGTAGCCCTGCGAATGACCGCGTCCTGGAGGAGACGATCGAGCAATCCTATAAAATCGAACCAACCGCCAGTATAAGCATCAAGAATGTTGATGGTTCGATTCACGTTTACGGTGCGCCTGCTAACGAAATGACGTTGCAGGCGACAAAAAGAGCTTATACGCCCAACCGGCTCAAGCAGATCGCGGTCAATGTTTCTGCGCAGCCAGGCTCCGTTGCAATCGAGACCAATCTTCCAAAAAAGCCGAGATGGGCTGGGTCTGACCGCTCCGGTACGGTCGATTACACCATCGTCCTCCCCGATACCGCCAGGATATCAGGATTGGAGTTAGCGAATGGCGAAGTTTCAGTCGAGGGGATGCGTGGGCAAAACGTCCACGCCCGTTTGGAAACTGGCCGGCTGGTCGCGCGTAACTGCTTCAGTAATGTGGACGTCGCAGTAGCCCGCGGCACTCTGACCCTGGCTTACGAGTGGTGGGAACCAGGCAAATTCTCCGTCCACGCAAACATCGCAACTGGAAATGCAATCGCGTTTTTGCCGAGTGACGCCATTTTCCATCTAATTGCTGAAACGGTTCACGGGAAAATTGCCAGCGACTTCGCCCCAGAAGGAGAGCGTCGCGCAGAGCCAACGACCAAAATCGACATACCGATCAACGGCGGAGGCGAAGTTGGAATTAAGATGGATGCAACGCAAGGCAACATCAAAGTTATCGAGCAAAACCCCTAATGCGGGTTGCGTCCAAAAATTCAGAATTTACAATCCAAATCGCAAATGCCTTCTTTCGATATCGTCTCCGAAGTTGACAAGCAGGAGCTCGATAACGCCCTTAATCAGGCGCGCAAAGAGCTGGCCGCCCGGTTCGATTTCAAGGGAACAACGGCTGAAATTCTCGCGGAGAAAGACAAAATCACTCTCACTGCCGAAGACGCCGCTCGGCTGCGAGGATTGCGTGAAATTGTGATCGGCAAACTTTCGAAACGTGGTGTCGATCTTCGCAACGTCGACCAAGGTGAGTCTGCGATCTCATCCGTCGGACACGCCCGGCAGGAGTTAAAAATTCAGCAGGGTCTCGAAGGGAATAAAGCCAAGGAAATCATCCAGGCGATCAAATCACAGGGATTCAAAGTGCAAAGCCAGTTGCAAGATCGACAAATTCGCGTCACCGGGAAAAAGAAAGACGATTTGCAAGCTGTGATTCAATTCGTGCGCGGCCACGACTTTGGTGTCGCGACAAATTTCAAGAATTTCCGCGACTGAATTCCGTTGCCGCTTCGCTCCGCGAAGGATGCAGGTCGCCCACGGGTTGACGTTGCAGCTATCCGCCCTGCACAGGCGGCATGATCGAAATCTCCTCGCCTGGTTTTAACTCATAATTGCGATCGACAAATTCGACGCCCGCGCCGATGAGGATGCTCTTGTCGCGTGAGCGCAGCGCGGGTGCGCGCTCATAAATTGTCGTCAGCAGATCGCCAACCGTCGCTTTATCCGCAAGCTCGACATTCAGTTCGGATGCGCCCGCCAGGTCACGCAAATGCGAGTAGAATTGGACACGAACATTCATCGGATGATCAGGTTGGTTGCGATCAATTCCTTCCGCAACACCCCAATGTAGAGAAGATTGCGGTAGCTTTCCATGAAATCGAGCCCGTAACGCGCGGGTATTTTTGTTCCGGGTGATATTTTCGTGCCGCTAATCCTATGCGCATCCACCAACAGCAACTTGAAGTCCGCACCAATGGCAAGGGGACGTACGAAGTCACCCAAGATATCCAGGAAAGGATCGACAATTACGGCCTTCGCGACGGTACGGTCACAATCTTTGTTCAGCATACCAGTTGCAGCTTAATTATTATGGAGAACGCCGATCCGACCGCGCGACGCGACCTGGAGGAATTCTTCAATCGCCTGGTGCCGGAAGATGCCGATTACTTCACGCACGGCTCGGAGGGCAGCGACGATATGCCATCGCACATCCGCATGGTTTTGACGCGAATAAGTGAGACCGTTCCGATCGCGAATGGGAAAATGCGGCTTGGAACCTGGCAGGGAATTTTTCTCTTCGAACATCGTCGTGCACCACATTGGCGGAAAATTTGGATCACTATTATGGGCCAATAGGTAAACCCCGTTGGCTCGTTCGCTTTCGTTCACTCAATCGCGTCCTAGCTGTAAATCGCGTCCACGAGCCGCAATGATTTGTCGTCAGGCAAGAGCGATTGCTCCATTTGGTTCATGACGTAAGCGAAGCTGATTTTATTCTCCGGGTCGGCGAACGCATGGCTGCCGCCCGCGCCGGGATGCCCAAATGCCATCGATGTGCCGAAAATTCGTCGCCTTGCGTTCCGCGCATTTTTCATAAAGCCAGCAGAAAACGCAGTCGGTATTTGGAAGACGCGGTCGATTCCTTCGGCCAGCGTTGTTGTCATCCACCGCAAAGTTTCGCGCGAAAAGAAATATTGTCCGTCGAGCTCGCCGCCATTTGCGAGCATGGAATAGAATTTTGCCAGCGCCGTGGCGCTGCCGATCCCGCCGAAAGAAACAATCGGCTCCGCGCGGACCGAGATGTTGTTCATCGCGCTGACCGCGTGCAACCCGTAAGGTGAAGTGAATGTCTTGCGCGCCAGCGTGCCTGGTGTGATTAGATCAACATAAAATTTTCTCGGCTGCGGCGGCTTGCGGGCTTTTGCAGCATACGTCGTCGCCGCGCGAGGATTCTCTTTTTCTGGCAAACCGATCCAAAGATCGAGTGCGAGAGGTTGGCCAAAGACTTCTCGCCAGTATTCTGCTAGCGGTTTCCCGACAATGCGCCGGACAAGTTCATCGAGAAGAAAGCCAAAAGTGCGGGCGTGATAACCATGCGCGGTTCCGGGCGGCCACAACGGCGCTTGTTCTTCCAGTGCGCGAATGACTGCGCCGTAGTTGAGAACATCAACTCGTCTATCGAGCGCGCAGAGTCCACCCTGATGCGAAAGTAGCTCCGCGAGCGTGATCTTTTCTTTGCCGGCTTGCGCGAACTCCGGCCAGAACTCAGCCACGCGTCGACTGATATCGATCTCATGTTCCTGCAAGACGTGCAGTAAGCAGGCACTACCCAGTCCCTTCGTCGCGGACCAAATCAGAGCGATCGTATCTAACGCCCATGGATGCTCGCGACGCGCATCACAGAAACCGCCATAAAGATCGACAACTGGTTTGCCATTTTGCCAAACTGAAACGGCGCCACCCAATTCACCAAGTTTTTCGAAATTTTCGCAAAAGACCGGCTCCAAGCGCTCGCGAAATTCGCTTGGTTTCAGTTGCATCGATGGAACCTGTAGTGGCAGGCGTGCCGCCTGCAATATTTAACAAGCAGCCGGCACGGCTGCCTCTACAGTTACAGCAGCGCCTGGACCGATTTCAGATCGGGGTCTCTTTTCGCGAGCTCGCGAAAGGAGGCGTCCATCTGGAAGCTGGTTTGCAAATGCATTTGCGCGTCCCGCACGTTGCCGAGGAGCGCATCGTAACACCCCATGTTGTAATAATAGATCGGCTCTTTCAAGAGTGCAGCTGGGCCTTTGAGCAGAAGCTTCTTGGCTTCGGCGGTTTTTCCCAGTTCGTGCAAACAGAAACCGGCGTGCAAAAATCCGGCGCTGCATGCCGGCGCGACCCGGCAGAGCTTGCGGCTGACGAGCAGCGCGCGCGACCATTTCTTCTCGCGCATGAGATGGTGCAGCTGGAGTTGCAATACTTCCGGCCGGTTCTGGAACGCGGCATCAATCGCGTTTAGCTCGGCGCGCGACTCGCGCGTCATGCCCAGTTCGGCATAGCCACACGCGGCGCGCAAGTGCCAGTCAAAATCCACGGTTCTTCTGCCTAAGCAGAAAGCTTGCCAGCGTCCGGTAGCTGCGCCCGGTGAAGGCCGGAAATACGACCCCGAACGCTTTTGGGGGCCGCTACGGGAGCTAAGCGAGCAAGAGCCCTTCGAGTTCGCCGAGACGCCGCTCGAATAATTTCAATGTGCTCTCGACTGGCGCAGATGTTCCCATGTTCACGCCCGCGGTTTTCAATGTTTCCAGCGGGAACTTGGAGCCGCCGGAGCGAAGAAAACCAAGATAGGCATCGACGCTGCCCGGTTTACTGGAAAGCACGCGCTCCGCCAGCGCCACCGCCGCGGAAATTCCCGTGGCGTATTTATAGACATAGAATGAATTGTAAAAATGTGGGATGCGCAAGCATTCCAAATCCAATTGCGGATCGAGAACAAAATTCTGTCCGAAATACGCCTCCAGCAATTTGTGATATTCTGATTTGAAAACCTCGAGCGTGAGCGCATCGCCGTTTTCCTCGATCGCATGAATGATTT
Organism: Verrucomicrobiota bacterium; assembly: GCA_003219355.1. Lineage (GTDB taxonomy): Bacteria > Verrucomicrobiota > Verrucomicrobiia > Chthoniobacterales > UBA10450 > Udaeobacter. The sequence continues at coordinate 773 of QHOQ01000111.1, read as the reverse complement.
TTTCGAACTCAGCGAACATCGTTTGCCGAAAAACCGTGCCGCGAATGTCGTCGATCTGTCGATTAATGATGTAAGCGCGCATCTTTGGATCGCTCGTTTGTTCGAGCAGATGATGCGTGAGCAGCTCTTCGTTGAAGGTCGATGCAACCTCGGCCAGGAAAATCGGGTACTCGTAATCTTGAAAGCTTTGCGACTTTTGAGAAAACCAGGTGTGCATTGAGTGCCCGGCTTCGTGCGCGAGGGTGTAAACATCGGCAAAGACGTCCTCCTTGTAATTCATCAAGATATAAGGCAGTGCGCCGTAGCTTCCGGATGAAAATGCGCCGCTGCGTTTGCCTTTCGTTTCGTAACGATCGCACCAGCGCCCGCGCAAGCC
>QHOQ01000111.1:0-331 GCA_003219355.1 Verrucomicrobiota bacterium | reverse complement strand
TCGACTGCTTCATCAAAACTGATGTGCGTTTCAATCTCCGCGACCAGCGGCACGTAGGTGTCGTAGTGGTGCAGCTCGCTCAAACCGAGAACGCGTCGCCGCAGATCGAAATATCGAAAGAGCGGCTTCAGGTTCGCGCGCGCCGAGGCGATCAATCCCTCGTAAACTTCTACCGGGACGTCGTCGGGAAACAGCGCGGATTCGAGTGCGGATGAGTAATTTCGAGTGCGTGCGCGAAAAACGTCGGCCTTCACTGAGTAGGCCAATGAGGTGGCGAGCGTGTACTGATGATCCTGAAATTCCTCGTAGAATTGATGAAACGCGCGTTTGC
>QHOQ01000110.1:11050-22866 GCA_003219355.1 Verrucomicrobiota bacterium | reverse complement strand
CACCACTGGCGGGTTTCAAATTTGGCTGAGAACCACGTGGGCTGCTAGCGCGCTCCTCGTGCGCTTCTTTTCATCGTCGCGGCTGACTTTTGGAAACCTTAAATCTCCACCGCGGACACGGATCATGTCTTCCCGACAACGATGTCGCCGTAGGTGCTCTCGACGATGGCCCGCAATTCGGACTGCTCACCCGGGGGAACTTTGAATTTGTCGAGCGTCTGTTGAAGGTCATCCATAAACGCCACCCATTCCTGCGGCGTGATATTGAGTTCGCGATGAGAGTCGAGCATAGAGCGCCCGGTATATTTCTGCGGTCCGCCGGCTGCCCAACAGACCATTTCGGTGACGAGGTATTTGAAGCCAGCGGGCGGCACCTTGTGGTGAGCTTCGTTGACTGCAGGATTCGCGTTGAGGCGGGCGTCGGTCATGACCCGATCGATCAAGTCATCAACAACAGTTGCAATGCTGTAGACGCCGCCGAGGCGCTCATAGAGCGTGGGCTGAGATTGTTGCTGGGCTGACATAGGTATTTCCTTTTTCGATGGGGAGTTTCTCGGGGGACTAGCTGGATTTCAAATTTCAAACTGCACCACTATCCAAGGTTTGACGAATCGAAAATATCGGGCTTTTACCGATCGCGCCGACAGTGCGTAAATGCTGTTTCGACGTACGACCAAGGTCTTATAGACGACTAACCCGTCCTCGCTGAATACTCACCGCTTATGAAAAGATTCTTTGTCTTAACCTCAATCATTTTTGGATTCGTAACCGCTTCGGTGCAAGCCGGGGAGGCCTTCTCATACAAGCAAGTCGCCCCGCCGCCACCGCCGGAACTTTACGGCCTCGGTTTTTACGGGGCGATTGACGCCGGAGCGAATGTCTATCAAGACCGCGGCGGAACCAAAGTTTTCAGTAATGAGTTCGGAGACACTCTCACTGTCGACCCTAAAAATGACGTGGGTTTTTTCGGCGGGGTCAAACTCGGTTACGTCTTTACCTCAGGCGTATTTCGTCCGACCATTGAAGGGGACTTCTTTTACAACGGTTTTAGGGGCGGCGCTGACACTACGTTGGCAATCGATGGTGTGGTAGTGAGACAGGCCAGCGCGACTAGCTTTATTAACACTGGTGCGTTTATGGGGAACTTCATCGGGAGATTCGCGTTTGGAAGATTCCAACCGTATGTCGGAGCGGGAGTGGGTATCTACTATGCCGAATCCGCGGGCGTCGACATCTCAGGTCCCCGTGGCACCTTTAATGGCGGTGGTGGCCAAAGTCACGCTGACTTCGCGTGGCAGATTATTGCCGGCTCAGATTACTATTGGACTCCGAAGTTCAGCACCTTCATTGAATACCACTTCCTCGATTATACGAGCACCCAGATCAATACCAACCAGACTCGCGATCTTGGACAGCACCTGGTTGGCGCAGGTTTGCGGTTCCATTTCTAAAACCGATACTAATTTGGTTAAGTGAACCGGCCTCTTTCTTCATGGGAGGCCGGTTTTTTTATCTGAGAAAAGGTCGTGTAGGCGATGGAAATTCATTATGGATGCGCCTGCCGCGGCGCGGCCCCGGCACCAACGCGAGGCGTGAGGCCGGATTGGACTTTGGTCTTATAGACGAGCGGCGCTGAGTTTGGAATTGTCAGCTTTAGGAACCAGAAAAGTACAACCGTAATTCTCTCCAGAACTTAACAGCACAAATCAAAACAAAACATATGAAAAAACTATTAGCCCTAACAGGTATTGTTAGTGCCATGGCGATCCTGGCATTAGTGGCGGGATGCCAGACCGTGGCCACCAACCAAGCCGAGCTCGCCACATCCAAGAAAGAGAATCTGCTCGCGCAGGCGGGCTTTAAGGCCAAGACGGTCACTACCCCCAAGCAGCAACAACAGGTAAGCCTGCTCGCCGTAGACAAGGTCTCGGCGGTGAAATACAAGGGGAAACTGTACTATGTCTTTCCGACCGGCAAGAAGGACCAGATCCTTGTCGGGAAGCAAGCCCAATTCAACGCGTATAAGCAGGCGCTCCAGGCCCAGCAGCCGAGCCAAAAGACTCAACAGCAGCAACAGATGCTGCAAGGATCTCCCGTGTGGGTTGGAGAGACTGCGGGACCACGTCACATCACAGTCGAGGAGTTCGATGGGTTCGGTCCATTGAACGCGATGCAGGGGGACTGAATCCAGTTAGAATTTGGCCGGTTTTTGGCGTGATGGGCGTTGAGGGCTATGGGAGACTAGTAGAAGCAGTGACAGACTCGCCAGCTAGGTCACGCTCTCGATAACTGCCTCCGCCATATTAGAACCACAACAAGTATGATCGCATAGATATGAAGTACAATGCGACTTCCTGCGCTTTGAGCGCCATCTTTGCCGCTTTTCTTTTGTCGGTTCGAGGGCTCCACGCCACCGATGATCCCGGGGTGGAAGCCGACACGGATCAGGCAGACAAGCTCGCCAAACAACTTGCCAATCCGATCTCTTCGCTGATTAGCGTGCCCTTTCAGGCAAATGAAGACTTTGGCTATGGGCCGTCGCATAACGGCTATAAATTCACCCTCAACATTCAGCCGGTTATTCCGATATCAATCAGCAAGGATTGGAATCTGATTCTGCGCACGATCCTGCCGATCGTCTCGCAACATGATCTCTTCTATGTCGAAAATGTCCCAAAGCATTTGGAATTCCCGGCACAGAATCGTTCGCAGGATGGTCTTAGCGATACCACCCAAAGTTTCTTCTTCTCACCTAAGAAGCCAGGACCATTCGGCCTGATTTGGGGCATTGGCCCCGCGCTTCTCTATCCGACTGGAACCAATGATCTTCTCGGCACCGGGACATTCTCAATCGGTCCGACAGTTGTGGTGCTTAAACAAATAGGTGGGTTAACCGCTGGCGCACTTATGAACCAACTCTGGTCCGTCGCAATCGAGGAACACCGCAGCAGTTTCAGCCAAATGTTCATTCAACCGTTCGTCGCCTACACGCTCAAGACACACACGACTTTCACCCTGAGTACGGAATCCACGGCCAACTGGAACAACACCCCGGGCGACGCGAAATGGACCGTTCCGCTCATTTTTCAAATCAGCCAAATTTTAAAAATCGGCAAGCAGCCGATCAGCCTTCAAATCGGCGGAAAATATTACGCCGACAGCCCGCGTTATGGGCCCGATTGGGGTGTCCGTTTCGCATTGACCCTGCTTTACCCGACGTCCAGACCGCAGTCGGGAGCAGTCCCCGGAACATACAGCAAAGATAAATAAACTCTCTGCAAAGCAATCAAGTAGCCATTTCCCTCCAGGCACAACTAAACATCCTAACGAAACAAACACATATATGAATATCACATCGAAATGGAAATACGCGGCCGGGCTGATGCTCGCCAGTGTCGCGTTACTTAGCACTCGCTCGGCATCCGCCGACGATTTGACCACCGACTCCCGTCGCGCTCTGCAACAGCTCGTGGCGCAGAATCCGGCGGCCGCCAAATGTAAATCGAAAGCAGTCGCCGTTCTTGTTTTTCCGGATGTCGTCAAAGCCGGCTTCATCTTTGGCGCTCAAGGGGGCAAAGGAATTCTTTTCCTGCACGGCCAACCTAGCGGCCGCTACCGGACCGTAGCCGCCTCCTATGGCTTGCAAGCCGGCGTTCAAAAGTACGGTTACGCCCTCTTTCTCATGAACCAAAAGGCGGTGAATTGGGTAAATAACACGCGCGGCTGGGAGATCGGCACCGGCCCGAGCGTCGTCATCGTGGACAAAGGAATGGCTCGCAGCTTCACCACCGACACCATCCATAGCGGCATCTACGCCTTCACTTTCGACCAGCAAGGTTTGATGGCCGGCCTCGGTCTCCAAGGTTCCAAGATCATTAGGGACTAAGAGCAGATGATTTTCTTGGATCTGAGTTTCGGCGACCACAAAATCGATCCATGACAATAAAAAAGATTGTCCCGATAGGCGGTGAATTGGTATCTCTGGCGAGCGCCAACACAACTGCTAGCGAAACCATACCACTATGAATCAACCAACTTTCATGAATCGCTTCCTGATCGCGACGATCCTACTCTCTTCGCCAGTTCTTCTCGCCGGACCGGAGACGTACGACGCTTCGAAAGAACTGGCGCCGCCGCCCACGATCACACAGAGCGAACCCTGGCACTTCAATCTCGGGATGCCGGGTTGGCTGGCTGGTGTTTCCGGCGATATCGGGTTGCATGGCATCACTTCGGATGTGGATGTCGGTTTCGATCAAATTATTAGACACGTTAAAGGCATCGCGTCTTTTAGCGCGGACGCGAGATATAACCGCTTCGGCGTCTATGCAGATATCCTCTATTTGGGCCTCTCGGATGCTGTGTATCCTAACGGGCTGGTCTCGAGCGCGATTCTCGACTTGAGTGAGTACCTGGTCGATGGGGAGGTCTACTATAGGGTCGTTGAAGGGCCCCGCGGGTGGCTCGATCTGCGGGCCGGCGGTCGCTATACCGATGTTTATAACAGCCTCAAGCTGGTTGGAAACGGCCCTGCGATCGACCAAGCCGCCACCGAATTAGTGAATGCCGCGAGCGCTGACCTTCGCGGACTGCTCGACCGCCTGTTAAATGGCGCGCTCGATAACAAGAATCCGCCGCTGCCGGTTCCACCTCTTGGGTTCGAGGAAAAGATCAAATTACTCAAACTCATCCAGGCGGCCCGGCAAGACCGGGTGCGGGCGCACCAGAAAATTGTTAATGTCCTGAACAAGGAACTGAATCGCAGTTTTAGTCTGACCGAACGTTGGGCCGATCCTTATATCGGAGTCGGTGGTCGCTACAAGCTGACTAAAGCTTTTTATCTCACGGGCAAGGTGGACGTCGGTGGGTTTGATGCCGGTTCGGAGATAACGGTGCAAGCCTACGGCGCGCTCGGCTGTCAAGTCACCCGGAGCATCTATTCCGAACTCGGGTTCCGCTATCTGTATGACGATTACAATAGCGACGGCTTCCTCTATAGAGTTTCGACCTACGGCCCGCAAATCACCGCCGGCATTATCTTTTAGAGATTCGTTAGGCAGCTAATTCGTGTCGGCGTTGAAATAGGACAGATTTCCTTCCTGCTCACGCCTATCGCACTCGTTCGCCGCATCCCACCGCGCTGGGCGCAACGGATTTCGCCTTATGCATAGGCTAGATCGCGGTGTTCCGGGTACTCCAATGCATGGCGGCTTTCTGAGGATTTTAGCCTAAGCCAGCAGTGCCCGGAGCCAGGACGACGAAGGCGGTTTTTGTACGACCTAAGTCCAATAGGCAAATCGACCTCTGGGTCTGAGAATCGCGTAAGAGAATGCTCGTACTCGGTCTGCGTGACGCTTATGGCACCTAACGCGGGGACGAACATTGCTCTTAGAGTTCAACCAAACCAATCGCTTATGAGACCGATAAAACATATCCTGTTTAGCGGGATGCTCGCTGTCGCCGTCATGGCGGTTGCGCCTTCCGCAAGTCATTGCGGTTGCGCCTTCCGCAAGAGCACAAATACAAACCACCGGCACACCGGGCTCGCCCGGCGCGGCGACAACGATTAGCGGAAAACAACTCCCGGCGCCCGACCCGAAATTCGGCGGCGTGATCAAAGATGACGCCCTCCAATCGAAACCCTGGTGGGCGCCGCGCATCGTGCCGCCCAAGGAGGCGCCTAACGTCCTGCTCATCATCACGGATGACTCTGGGTTCGGTGTCCCGAGCACGTTCGGCGGCGTCATCCCGACGCCCACGATGGATCGCCTGGCGAAGAATGGCCTGCGCTATAACAACATCCACTCGACCGCGCTTTGCTCGCCGACGCGCGCCGCGCTCATCACCGGACGCAATCATCACTCGGCCGGCTTCGGCGTGATCTCCGAGCAATCCACCGGCTTCCCCGGCTACAACAGCATCATCGCCGAGGACAAAGCCACCATCGGCCGCATCCTCAAGGACAACGGCTACGCCACCTCATGGTTTGGCAAGGATCACAATTGACAAATGGCCGACCGGCATGGGCTTCGAGTATTTCTACGGTTTCATCGGCGGCGACGCCAACCAGTGGCAGCCGAACCTGTTCCGCAACACCACCCAGATTTATCCGTTTGATGGCAAGCCGGGTTGGAACCTCGTCACCGGCATGGCTGATGATGCCATCGATTACCTGAGTCGCATCAACCAGACGGCGCCCAGCAAGCCGTTCTTCATGAAATACGCGCCCGGCGCCACGCACGCGCCGCATCACCCGACGAAGGAGTGGATCAAGAAGATCAGCGACATGCACCTCTTCGACGAGGGCTGGAACAAGGTTCGCGATAAGATTTTTGAAAACCAAAAACGTCTCGGCGTGATCCCGGCAGACACCCAGATGGAGCCATGGCCCACAAAGGTCCTTAAGAACTGGGACGACTGCACGGCCGAGGAGAAAAAGCTCTTCATCAAGCAGGTGGAAATCTTCGCCGCCTACGAGGCATATAACGACTACGAGATAGGGCGTGTCATTCAATCCATCGAGGACATGGGCAAGCTCGATAACACGCTCATCATCTACATCAACGGTGACAACGGCACTAGCGCCGAGGGCGGCCCGCTGGGCACACCGAATGAAGTCGCGTTCTTTAATGGCATCAACGCGATGCCGGTCAATGTGCAGATGAAGTGGTATGACGTATGGGGCACGGAGCAGACCTACAACCATATGTCAGCGGGCTGGTCATGGGCCTTTGATACGCCCTTCACCTGGTTCAAGCAAAACGCCTCGAAGCTCGGCGGTGTGGGTCAGTGCATGACAGTTTCGTGGCCCGGCCACATCAAGGACTTCGGCGGTCTCCGCCAGCAGTTCATGCACGTCATCGACGTCGTGCCGACGATCCTCGAAGCGGCCGGCATCAAGGCACCCGAGACCGTGGACGGCATCAAGCAGGCGCCCATTGAGGGCACGAGCTTCGCCTACACCTTCGACGTGAAAAACGCCAAGGCGCCGACGCGACATAAAACCCAGTATTTCGAGATGTTCGGCCAGTGGGCCCTCTATGACCAAGGCTGGATGCTCAGCACCCAAGTGAACCGTGCGCCGTGGGAGGCCTTCGGCCCTGCCAACCCCGACCCGCTCAACAACCAGGTCCTTGAACTCTACAACCTGGACAAGGACTTCAGCCAGTCCCAGAATGTCGCCGCCAAATTCCCCGACAAGGTGAAGGAACTGAAGGCAAAGTTCATCGAGGAAGCGAAGAGGTATCAGGTCTTTCCAATGGACGCCTCGGTGGCGGCACGCATCGTAGCCCCGCGGCCGAACATCACCGCCGGCCGCACCGAGTTTGTCTATACCAAGCCGATGGTCGGCCTGCCGCAAGGGGATTCGCCGGTCATCCTCAACAGCTCGTACACCATCACCGCGGACATCGAAGTGCCGGCAGGCGGTGCCGAAGGTATGATCCTGACCTCGGGTGGCCGTTTTGGCGGCTACGGTTTCTACCTGCTCAAGGGCAAGCCAGTGTTCCTCTGGAACCTCGTCGACCTCAAGCGCGTCAAATGGGAAGGCCCCGACGCGCTCACGCCTGGCAAACACACCGTCGAGTTCGACTTCAAGTATGAAGGCCTCGGCGTCGGCACGCTCCTGTTCAATAACATGAGCGGCCTTGGACGCCCCGGCACCGGCGTACTCAAGGTGGACGGCAAGGAAGTCGCCACGCAGAAAATGGAGCATACCCTGCCGATGATCCTGCAATGGGACGAGAGCTTCGACATCGGCTCCGACACGCTGACCGGCGTGAACGATGCGGACTACCAGCCGCCGTTCCCGCTTACTGCGAAGCTCAACAAGCTAACGATCAAGGTAGACCGGCCACAGTTGTCGCCCGAGGACGCCAAGAAGCTCGAGAACGCCGAAGCGACCGCGGTTGACGGCCAGCCGATCCATCATATGCAACCCGGACCTCACTAGTCCTTCACACCAGTCCGAACCGTAAGGTCATTTCGTTGTGAACGCGCAGGCCGCATCCTCCGTGATGGGACGTGCGGGCCGTATTTTTTTGGGATTCGATGCAAATCCAAGCGCAGTGGTATTGTGCCTAACGAGAAAAGGCGTGATCAATGAAGGAAATTGAGAAGCTGTCGAGAGTAATGGGACCGCGTCGTTTCTCGATGGTCCAACTACTGATCGCTCTCGCGTTGCTCTTTTTCTTCTTCCCGTTTGTCGAAGAAATCAAAGGCGGAGATATCATTGTATCTATCCTGCTTTCTCTGGTCTTGCTCTCCGCTGTTTTCGCCGTCGCCAACCGCCGGCGCACGCTAATTGTCGCGCTCTTGCTGGCGGTCCCGGCCGTTGGGGGCAGGTGGATCAACCATTTCCAACCACACCTGGTCCCGCCAGCGATATTTCTCGTCGCAGGACTTGCCTTGGTTGCTTTCGTCGTGGTGAATTTGCTGCGCTTCGTCCTGCGCGCGCCGTCCGTAAACCTCGAAGTCCTCTGTGCCAGCATTTCAGCTTACCTGATGCTCGGTTTGATCTGGACGATAGCGTACTGGCTCGTGGCCCAATTGACACCAGGAGCCTTCGCTTTCAACACGAACACCGGAGCGAAAGAGACGATGGAAGGTTTCAATGCCTTCTACTTCAGCTTCGTCACCCTGAGCACCGTTGGTTACGGCGATATCACGCCGGTTTCGAAAGTTGCGCGCACCCTGGCGGCAATGGAAGCGATGACGGGGCTGTTCTATGTCGCAGTTCTAATCGCCCGGTTGGTTGCCCTTTATTCAACTCCAAATTCAAATCCAAAGTCTCAAGATTCCTGAGCAAGCTATTGTGATGAAGCGTCAGCAAAGCCACGAACGTTTTGACGCGAGCGATCGCACGCATCCCGCCCCGGTATAGGACTAAAGTCCAATATCGGGGAACAAACTGGGTGGTAAACTGAAATAGTTTCTTAACACAATGCTGTCCAAATCCAGTCAATTCGTATTTGCCGAGCGCCGCCAAACCGACTCCAGGATCTTTGCTCACACACGGTGGGATGCGATTCCCGTTGTGGCCGCACTTCTACACTGCGCTTACTTCTTCGGCATGTTCTATCTTTTCCCGCGTGTTCCGTTGTGGGTCATGCTCATTCTCGGTTTTATCTATTCGGTGAGCATTTCCTGGAACATCAACGGCATTTCCCATAATTTTATTCACAATCCGTACTTCCGTTCGCCGCTGCTCAATCGTTTGTTCAGCATCCTTGAATCAATCACGGTCGGCTTTAGCCAAATCTTCTATGAATGCATTCACATGCAGCATCATAAGGGAAACGCCGACCGGCCGGACGACCACGGTGAAGAAACCATCGATTGGATTTCGATTTACAAGCACGGTGATGAAGGTGAAGCCGAGCATCCTCTCAAATACACTTTCTTGAGCTTTTTCCGCGAAGATCCCAAAACGGTCTTTAAAGAACTGAAACGCAAGGACCCGCGTGAGGCGTTTTGGGGCATCATCGAACTCGCGTCGTTCGTGACCACTTTTGTGATCCTTGGTATTCTCAACTGGCATTACATCTGTTTCCTTTTGCCCTTCTATTACTTTGGCCACTGTTTGTCTTATTTGAATGGATACTATCGGCATTATGGCGCCAATCCCGACAACCCGATTGCGTGGGGCGTGAGCAGTTACGACAAGCTCTACAACTGGATTTGGTTCTTCAACGGCTACCACGCAGAACATCATTTCCGGCCGAAGGTTCATTGGACGAGAATGCGGAGCTTTCGTGATCACATTGTCGGCCAACAACGCGCAGCTGAGGTGCGCGTCCTCAAGGTACCGCACGCCCTCGGCTTTATTAACCTTGACTTGCGGGCGGCTAATCGACCACGGCGCCACCGACTCGAGGCCGAACCGGCTTCCTAGCAGTCGGTTGCAATGGAAATTGAGTTCGCTCTGCCACGTCGAGAAAAACAGGAGCCGAAAAGTTGAGCAATGGGGGGGAGTCACATGTCCGAGGCAAGCGGTGATGAGCGCTGTTTATCACCAAAGGTATTCATACGACCAAAGTCCAATAGGCGAATCAGGCGTTGCCAAATATAATGCCCCCCATGAAAAAACCCTTCACGCTTCTGACATCCGCCGCCTGCCTCCTTGCATTTCTAATCCTCGTGCCAGCCGCACCTAGCCAGACCACCGACCCGGCGGCAAAGCTCCAAGCGTTGTCGCAACAGCTCAAACTCACGCCACAACAAAAGATGCAGGTGCTGCCAGTCCTGAAGGAAGAGGGTCCCAAGGTCGAGGCGATCAAGAACAATCCTTCGCTTCCGCCAACAGTTGCAGAAAATTCTTAGCCCCGCGCAGTACCAACAGCTACAGGCCATCCGCCAGCAGGAGATCCAGCAAGCGATTGCGAAACAGCGCGCCCGAGGCTGATCCTCCCTCCAGCTCCGGCGCCTGCGCGCTGCCACGCGCAGAAGAACGACAGAATTCAACAGGAGCAAACAGAGAGAACGGAGATGAAAGAGATTTTCTCTGTTGACGCTGCGTGCTCGCGATCTATCGGAGTTACCTCCTGTTCAAACTCGACGCCAACCAAACGAAATCATATTTCCGCGAAGGGTCGGTATACGACCAAAGTCCAATACCCAACTGAGCAATCTTCTGGCACATTTTTCGTCGGGCTGTCAGCGCCTAACAATTCGCCAGCTCGCCCGATCCAATGAAGCCAACAACGACCACCGCGGTTTTCGCGCCGCCTCTTACAACACTTATGAAAATTACATCCCTCATCGTTTTCGCAGCCAGCGCGTTCCTGGCAGGCGATCTTGCCGCAAAGAGCTCAATTTCCAACGCGACATCCGGATCGGCGGATCCCGGCTGGCCGCGCGAAAAGTTTAGCAATGGGAACCGCCTCATTATTTATCAGCCACAAGTAGATGATTGGAAAAACTTCCAAGCCTTGACCTGGCGAATGGCGGTCTCGATTACGCCCAAGGGCGGCAAAGACGTAGTCGGCGTCGTAGAAATGAAGGGGAATACGGACGTGGACAATGTTAGCAAGGTCGTCGTCATCACCAATCCTGAGATCACGGGTACGCACTTTCCCTCACTGGATCCGGCTACTATGCAAAAGATGGAACAGTTGTTTAAAACGTTTGTCCCACCGACGATCTCGATTTCTTTGCATCGTTTGATCGCCTCTGTCCCGATGCAGCAGGCCCCGGCTGGCGTCCAATTGAACAACGATCCGCCCAAGATTTTTGTCGGATACCGCCCATCGATCCTGTTAAGCGTGGATGGCGAGCCCGCCCTTTCGGAAGTCCCGAAGACGAATTTGAAGTTCGTGGTTAACACGCAGTGGCCTTTGTTCTTCGATGGCGAAAACTCCAGTTACTACATCCCGGTTGGTCAGCAATGGCTGACGGCCAACAGTCTCGATGGCCAGTGGTCGCCCACGAAGAAGTTACCGCAGGATATGAGCAAGGTGGCACAGGATAAGGAGTGGAGCACGCTCAAGAAAATTATACCCCCACCTTCTAAATCCGGCGAAGTTACTCCAGCCGTTTTCTATAGCGATAAGCCAGCGGAAGTCATTCTCTTCGATGGACAACCCGTTTATGCGCAGATTCCCGAAACGCAGCTCACTTATGCCACGAACACTGACAGCGTCGTGTTCGTTTACACGCCAACGCAGCAATTTTACTATTTGACTGCGGGTCGATGGTTCAGCGCTATGGATTTGCAGGGGCCATGGACCTATGCGACGCCGGATCTTCCTCCTGATTTTGCCAAAATTCCGGCCAGCAGCCCGGCTTCAGCAATCCTCGCTTCCGTTCCGGGGACCGAC
>QHOQ01000110.1:10387-10949 GCA_003219355.1 Verrucomicrobiota bacterium | reverse complement strand
GATCCCAAATTCGAGTCAATCAAGGGAACGTCCATGGCTTATGCTACGAACACGCAAGACAAGGTAATCAAGGTCGGAGACGTCTATTACCTTTGCCTGCAAGGCGTGTGGTTCATGTCTGCCAATCCACAAGGGCCATGGACAACGGCTAGCTCGGTTCCAAAAGAGATTTATACGATTCCGCCGAGCTCCCCTGTTTACAATGTGACCTACGTCACGCAAACCGCGAATCCCGACGGCACCATTCAATCCAGCTACACAGCTGGGTATTTGGGCGCGTTTGTCCTGGGTGCCGCGACCGGAGCAATCATCGCTAACAATAGCGGATATTACTACCCGCCTTACGTCTACCGGCCCGCTTATGGGTATGCGCGCTACTATCCCCACGCCACACCGTACGGCGGAGCGTATTATGGAACAGCCCATTACAATTCGGCGACAGGAGCCTACGGCTGGTCGCAGACTGCCTACGGCCCATACGGATCGGCGACGAGAGGGGCCGCGTACAATCCGTACACTGGCACTGCCGCGCGAGGGGCCACGGTGTCGACACCTTATGGAA
>QHOQ01000110.1:0-10135 GCA_003219355.1 Verrucomicrobiota bacterium | reverse complement strand
GGCTGGCAGAAGTACGACAACGGAAGCTGGAATTCCATGAGTAGCGCAAAGCCAAACTGGCAGCAGGCGGAAGGTTCCCAGCAACGGTCGTCAACGCAAAGTTCCCAGGCACGGTCGTCAACGGAAAGTTCCCAACAACGATCGTCAGCGTCGAGCAGCTACAACCGCTCCGGCGGAGGCAGCTACAATCGCTCCGGTGAAAGTAGCTACAATCGATCCGGCGGAGGTTCGTCTTCTGAAATGCAAAGCATGCAACGCGAGGCCCAGAACCGGCAGCGCGGCGCATCGGAAAGCCAGCGCTTCCAGCAAGCTTCCCGTGGTGAAAGGGAAGGCGGTTGGGGCGGACGCGGAGGCGGTGGCGGTCGCTATGGCGGAGGCGGTGGCGGGCGTCGTCGTTAAGGCACTTTAAATCAGGTGGTGCTATTATCGATTCGCGCGAGTTAGAATCAGAGGAGAAAGTCCTCATGGTGGCGCGTTGCGAACTGCCGCTCGCCAAAAGCTCGGATGATTATACCGTGACTGCTGGCTGCACCTACGTTTTCAAATGACTCCGTCAAATGGCTGATCCGAACCCGAGCGAAGCCAGGCGGCGTTGGTTTGAACCTGCGTCTGCGATTCTCATGGCCCTGACCACGCTCAGCACGGCCTGGTGTTCGTATCAATCCTCGAAATGGAACGGGCAGAGCGGCGGATTTGCTGCCCAAGCGGGCCGGCTTAATCAAAAAGCCGCGCTGTTGCATTTGGAGGGTAATCAGGTGATCGGCGTCCAGGTGAAAATGTTTATGGATTTCGTCGATGCGCACATGGCCGGGAACGAAAAGCTGGCCCACTTTTACTCGGACCGTTTCGGACCCGAACTGCGCAAAGCCTTCGATGCCTGGTTAGCGGAAAAGCCCTTCGAAAATCCAAACGCAGACCCACATCCCTTTGTCCCGAAGCTTTATGAAGCACGTTTCGTCGAGGACGCCCGCCTAGCGACCGCTGACGCCGGGCGAAACGACGCCGAGGCCAAACGGACCGGTAAGACCGGTCACGTTGCGGCGGAATATCTTAGTAACACCGTGTTGCTCGCGGCCGTTCTGTTTTTCGCCGGCACCTCCGCAAAGTTCGACCAGCGACACGTGCGACAGGGCAGTTTCTTTTTCGCCGTCGCAGCTTTTCTCTTCGCCGTCGCCCGGATCTTCATCCTCCCCGTCGCTTAAACCTCCTCCTATTATGAAAACTTATCGCCTTATAGCTGCATCAGTCGTCGCGTTTGTAGTGGCCGGCTGCGCGCAAATCGCCGTCGTGTCGGAAAAACGCCCCGCCCCGTTGGCGCCCGGCTCAGGCGCGGATCGGGTCGCAACGCAAACAATCGATCGTGCACTGGTCGAAGAAAAGAAGCAGCCAGTCGTCGCCCTCGGCGCGTTCGTAGCGGCCGCTCGAGACTCCTTACGCCAGCTCGACCGTAATCCGGCGAACGCAGAAGCACGGCGTGATTACAACTTCGCGGTCGCGCGGATCTTCTCGGTCGTCCGCAACGCGAAATTGGATCCGTGGACTCACCCAATGCGAGTCGGCGCGAACGGCGAATTTACTCTCACATGGAAACGCGATCCACGCCCGGAGTGGAACCTGGCACTCTACGACTTGATTCCGGCCGATGAGCTCGATTTCAAAGGCACCTATGTGAAGGATCACGTGAAGAAAGACGGAATCGGCGCACCACTCGTGGCGAAGCGAACCCTCACCGCGCAACAAGCCAGTGCGTTGTTCTGTGCGCCACATATTTATTATAGCGTTACCGCGACAGCGCAGTTCGAAGGTTCGCGCTGCGTCATCTCCATCAACGATCCCCTGGCCACGGAGACGGTGCACGTGGACGGACACAGCTATCCCCTTGCGGCAAACTTCACGGCAGCATATGCCCTCCAGCTTGCCCGGGAGAAGCCCCAGAAGCTGGGACTCGCCCGTCTCCTCCGGCCGCAGGAATACGCCGCCACCGCCCGGGTCATCCGATTTGAGCCTTACAATCCAAACAAAACGGTCGTTCTTTTCATCCATGGCCTCATGGACACGCCGGTGACGTGGGTGCCAATGTTGAATGATCTTCGGGGCGATGTGGATTTCCGGCGCAATTACCAAATTTGGTTCTACAGCTATCCCAGCGGTTATCCCTATCCGTACTCGGCGGCTATCCTGCGGCAGGAGCTCGACGCGATTGAGAAAAAATATCCGCTACGCAAACCGATGGTGGTAGTGGCTCATAGCATGGGCGGATCCATCACCCACACTTTGCTTACCGATGCCGGCACGACTCTCTGGCTCGAAGCTTTCGGACATCCTCCGGCCCAAACCCCCATTGACGCCAAGAGCAAACACCTGCTCGAGGAGGTTCTCATCTTCGAGCACAGGCGCGATATTGGGCGCGTTGTCTTTATGTCCACGCCGCATCGCGGCTCGGACCTTGCCAGCAATTGGATTGGCCGCATCGGCTCGATGATTGTGAAAACGCCATCGAAACTGATCACAATCGGCCAGACCGTGCGTGAAAATCTCACTGCCGATCCGGCGGCGCTGAAGTTAAAGCGTCTTCCTAACAGCGTGGACACCCTGGCCCCGAACAACCGTTTCGTTGTCGCAATCAATAAGATCCCGATGACGAAAACAATTCCCTATCATTCCATCATCGGCGACCGCGGTCGTGGGGATACTCCGAACAGCAGCGACGGCGTCGTCGCTTATTGGAGCAGCCACCTCGATGGGGCCAAAAGCGAACGCATTGTTCCGTCAGGTCACGGATCACCGCTCAATCCCGAAGCCATCGCCGAAGTCCATCGCATTCTCCAACTCAATTCGAAATCTAATTGAGCCCATCAAGACTAGCGTGATGATCAAAACAATCATCGCTTCGTCCTGGCACCGGAGAAATTGAAAGCCGCAAACGGTGAGTCATCGCGGGCCGCAACATTCTAAACGCCAGTAATGAAGGATCTGGTGCGTGTTATTCGCTGGGTTGGCGAGCTGCTCGTCCTCCTCGCAGTCATCATTGCCGCCGCCTGGGCATTTGGTGCAGTATGGTTTGACGCTCCGTTCGGCAATGCGAACAAGGTTGCGGCCGGACTCCTGGCGATTGTATTTGCGGCTGCACTGGTATTCGTTAGGCCTTTCTGGCGCAAAGTAGGCGCAGTTGCTCTTGTTTTCGGTGTCGTGCTTGCATGGTGGCTGACGCTTTCTCCGACCAACGATAGCGACTGGCAGCCGGACGTTGCCCAGAAAGGGTGGGCCGACATTCAAGGCGACGAAGTAACGTTGCACAACGTCCGCAACTGCGACTACCGGACCGAGACCGACTACACCGCGCGTTGGGAGACGCGCACCGTGCGCATCTCGCAGATCACCGGCATCGATCTCGCAATCGATTACTGGGGCTCGCCCTGGATCGCGCATCCCATCGTCAGCTTTCAATTCGCTGATGCGCCGCCGCTGTGCTTCTCCATCGAGACGCGCAAGAAGCTTGGCCAAACCTACTCGACTATCGGCGGGCTCTACCGGCAGTTTGAACTCATCTATATCGTGGCCGATGAGCGCGACGTGATCCGCGTGCGCACGAACTATCGCAAGGAGGACATCTATCTTTACCGCACGACCATTTCGTCAGCGCACGCGCGCGAACGTTTCCTTGAATACATCCATTCGCTCAACGCTCTACGGAACAAACCACGCTGGTATAACGCCATCACCACCAACTGCACTACGAGCATCCGCACCCAGCATCCACCCCACGAGCGCGTGCCTTGGGATTGGCGCATCCTGCTCAATGGCAAAGGCGACGAACTGTTGTACGAACGCCACTTCATCGTTACCGGCGGGCTTCCCTTTGCCGAGCTAAAAAGCCGAAGCCTGATCGACACCCGCGCCCGCGCCGCGAACGACTCTCCCGATTTCTCACAGCTGGTCCGCGAAGGTCTGCCTCCTCTGCCTGAAGCAGGAGTCGCGCAATGAATAACATTTTGTTTCAACCCGAGACCGACTATCAAAGTCTTGCCGGTGAGCAAACCCTTAAAAGCAAACAACGATGGACAAAGAACATTTCTATCGCCTATAGGCTGTGCTGGCCCGATAACTGAATGATTACCATCGTCATCGCTGGGATTTTGTTCGTGGTCCTCGTCGGCGTCTCGTTATTAGGAGGACGTCTCGGCCGGCACCTTCCCGAGGAACAGCTGAGCGCCGACTCAAAGGACGCCGTGAAACTGGCGATGGGGCTTATTGCGACCATGACCGCCGTACTGCTGGGGCTGCTCATCACCTCAGCCAAGGGCACGTTTGATACCGAGCAAAGTGAAGTGATGCAGATGGCCGCGAAGGTCGCCTTCCTCGATCGTGTGTTTAAGCTTTACGGACCGGAAGCAGTGGATGCGCGCCGTGAGCTTCGCGAGGCCATCGCCGACGGAGTCCGGCGGACGTGGCCAGCGAAGCGAAGCGGCCCTGTTCGGCTAGACCCCAACGAGCAGATGGGTGACGCTCTTTACGCGGCCATTCATCATCTCTCACCGCACGATGACTCGCAACGGGCCCTTAAGACGCAGGCGGCAAGCCTCATGGTGGAACTTGGCGAGCTTCGGTCGCTGCTGCAAGCGCAGTCGGTTCCCTCGGTTTCGAAGCCGCTGCTGATCGCGCTGGTCTCGTGGCTGGTAGTTATCTTCTTTGGCTTTAGCCTCGTTGCACCGGTCAACGCCACGAGCACTCTCGCTTTGGTCGCCGGGGCGTTCTCGGTGGCGTGTGCCGTTTTTTTAATTCTGGAACTAGACTACCCATTCGCCGGCGTAATCCGAATTCCCAGCGACCCAATGATTAATGTCTTAAACCACCTCGCGAAATGAGACGTCTTAAAACAACAGACGCATCGAGCTTCTCATCTTAGCTATAACTGGCAATAACTTGCAACCGGCTCGATGGATAACGTCTCTTGTGCTGGAAGGCTGAGATCAGCGCCGTGAGATCATGGTTTCCGTTCGTTGCTCTGAGCTTAGTTGCGGTTGCCAGGATGTTCGCAGCGGAAATGCCTACCGATTCCGACGCTACAGCAGTAGAGCAACTGAAAGCATTAAACGATCGGACCATCATCGTTTCTCGCGTATGGCTGGACACAGAGTGGGACCAATTCAAGCAGGGCGCCGAAAAGGCCACGTGGACGCTGGGAGGCCTATGGGGATGGCGTGCCCGCGACCAGCAAGACTGGGCTGTGCGGCTTAAGGTGCCGTTCGTTTATCATCGAAGCGATGAAGCATCTGGCCACACCGACATAGGTGGCATGGGTGATATCGAGGTTGCCACAGGTACCGCTTTTCGCCTAAGCGACAGATGGCGTACCGGCGGTGGCATCGAGTTGCATGCCGACACTGCGTCGAACCCAGCGCTCGGTGACAGCATGTGGCGCGTACACCTGTTTTGGGCCGTCGCGTGCGATGTCACAAACTGGCTCACGCTTACTCCGACTACCGAATACAACCATTCAATCGCCGAAGAACATAATGCCCCGCCGCAGCGTTACATCGAGCTGTCTTTACCTGCCACCTTCATCCTTCCGCACGACTGGTCGATCGGTACGAATTACAAAGCGAAAGTTGATTTTGAAAATGGTGACCACTGGACTCACACGGTAGACTTGGGCGTGGCCAAACGCCTTTCAAATGTTCCGGTCGTCCTGAGTGCTACCCTTGAAAAGCCGCTTAACGGCGGCGCTAAGAAGTTTCAGGCCAACTTCACGATGACTTACTACTTCGAGAAATGACGGGCCTCGAGCAACTCTGGGTTTCTCAATTTCGTACGGCACTTGCAAAGCGGCCGGCAGCAACACGCGAATGGTGTTTCCCGTCCGAGCTCGCTCTCGGCGTTACGCTTTCGCACAGCGAAGCGACTACAGCTGTCACACAAACGTAACATTAAACTTTTTGACCGTTCCAAGCGCGCTGCGGCAGGTATGCTCCCCTAGGATTTTTATCTAGAGAAACATAAGGCTTTGACCGATCTGGCGAACAGTAGATATAATGACGGGATGAAAAATTGGGCCACGCCATTGGGGCTGGCAGGGTTTGGTTCGCGTTCGGAAGCAGACCGGACTCGCCAACAATTCTCTGATTGGCGCGTTGTTGCCGTCGCATTGCTTGTATTCGCTGGTTATTTTCTTGGAGCAAAAATTGGATTTGCGCTGACTTTCCGGCCGCATCCAGTTTCGGTTCTGTGGCCGCCCAACTCCATTCTGCTGGCGGCGTTCCTTTTAACACCTGTACGCATTTGGTGGGTGATATTGCTGGCCGCATTTCCTGCGCATCTGGCGGCGCAAATGGAGAGTGGCGTCCCTCTCACGATGATTCTCTGCTGGTTTATCAGCAATTCGTGTGAAGCACTCATTGGCGCCGGCTTCATCCGCTATTTGATAGATCGTCCGGTGCGGTTCGATTGTCTTCGCAACGTCGGAATTTTTTGTCTCTTCGCCGCGTTTCTGGGGCCTTTTCTTTCTTCCTTTCTTGATACGGCGTTCGTTAGTCTCAACCACTGGGGCCAAGGTAGCTATTGGGAAATCTGGCGAATTCGATTTACCTCCAACGTTTTAGCCGCGCTCACTGTGGCGCCTTTGATTGTGACTTGGGCGACGAGCGGCATCGCATCGTTGCGAAAGGCGTGGCGCTCGCGTTACCTGGAGGCCGGCCTCCTCCTTCTTGGTCTACTCTCGGTTAGTTTCGCTGTTCTATATAGACTGGGATCGGGGACAGATTCGGCTCTTCTCTACCTCCTTCTGCCGTTTCTACTGTGGGCGGCGGTCCAATTCGGATCGTGTGGAGCCAGCACCGTTCTCGGGATTGTGACCTTTTCGGCGATTTGGGGTGCGACCCATCGACACGGTCCGTTCGCTGGAGGATCGCCAGAACAAAATGCGCTCGCAGTCCAAGTGTTCCTCATTGTCCTGTCCGTCCCCCTAATTTTTCTCGCAGCAGTAGTCGAGGAGCGTGCAAATGTGGAGCAGAGATCCGCCAAAGTTTTTCGCTCAAGTCCCGATGCGATGTTGGTCATCCGCCGGAAAGACTCCTGCATTATAGATGTAAACGAACAGTGGCAGACAATTTTTGGTTATCGGCGCGAGGAAGCAATTAGCCACACGATATCTGATCTACATCTCAACGGTGGCAATGGCGATTTCGAAAAACTGACCGCGGGCACTTCGGAGGGGAAACCGTTACATGACCTTGAATTGTCTTTACGTACGAAAACAGGCGACGTGCGAAAGACCGTGCTTTCTGCCGATACCGTGGCCATCGCAGGCGAGCCTTGCTTCGTCGTTATTATTCGCGATATCACGGATCGTAAAAGGGGCGAAGCGGCCTTGCGGGAAAGCGAGGAGCGTTTCCGGATCGTGGCCGACTCGGCGCCGGTCCTTATCTGGATGTCGGGCTTGGATAAACTCTGCACTTTTTTTAACCAGCCGTGGCTCGAGTTTACCGGCCGTAGCCTGGAGCAGGAAATCGGAAATGGATGGGTCGAAGGCGTGCATCCGGACGATCTGCAAAGGTGTCTCAAGGTTTACACGGAGGCATTCGATGCGCGCAAATCGTTTGTTATGCAATACCGGCTGAGACGTCACGATGGCGAATATCGCTGGATTTCGGACCATGGTGTGGCTCGGCATGACGCACAAGGAAACTTCGTCGGCTACGTTGGTTCGTGCGTAGATGTCACTGAACTAATCAATAAAGACGAGGCATTGCGTGAAAGTGAAGAGCGCATGCGTCTGGCCGCAGAAGCGGTCAATCTCGGGATTTGGGAATGGGATCTGAGCAAGAATGAGGCCTGGGTGAGCGAAGCGCGACGAGCTTTTTTGGGATTGCCGGCTTCCGGAAAAATCACACTCGAACATTTTATTTCCCGAGTGCATCCCGACGACCGCAATCGGATTCGACAAGCAATCGACGATGCGATCCACAAGGGCAAAGATTACGATTCCGAGTATCGGATGATTTTCTCGGATGGGAGTGTACGCTGGATGTCCACGCGCGCGAGCGTGCGGTTCGATGCAAATGCCAAACCAGCACGACTTCTGGGAATCGGCATTGATATCACCGCTCGAAAGCAGGCGGAACTGGAAGCATTACAGCACCGCGAAGAGCTCGGCCATCTCAGTCGAGTCGCAGTGATGGGTGAAATGGCGGCGTCCATTGCTCATGAATTAAATCAGCCCCTCTCGGGAATCATCAGTAATGCCAGCGCTGGGCAGCGCTTTATTGATCGCGGCAATGTCGATCTCGGCGAGCTCCGGAACCTGCTTGCTGATATCGTAGCGGATGGGCGCCGTGCCGGTGATGTGATTCGGGGCGTCCAGGGCATGGTAAAGAAGGGCGCGCCGGCGCGACAGCGTGTGAATCTGAACGATCTTGTTATGAATGTAGTACGTCTGGTAAACCCGGATGCAACGCTTCACTCCTGCGAGATGGAGACTTTGCTAGAGCCAAATTTGCCAGCGATCGAGGCCGATCCGATTCAACTCCAGCAAGTCTTGATCAATCTCGTGATCAATGCTTTTGATGCCATGCGTAACATCCCGGTAAGCCGGCGCAGAGTCGTGATCGCCACGGAGCGGAATGGAGAAGGCACAATTTGCACGAGCGTGCGCGATTACGGAGTTGGTATTTCCGCAGAAGCACGCGATCGACTCTTCGAGCACTTTTTCACCACCAAAGCACAAGGGTTAGGGATGGGCCTTGGGATCGTGCGTTCGATCGTTGAATCACATGCCGGCACGGTCACGGCCGAAAATGTTGCCGGCGGGGGTGCGCGGTTCCACTTTACTCTTCCGGTAAGCACCGCAGCCTCGTGATGATCCTGCAAAATCCTAAGTAATCCGGTGCGCGCATTTTCGGCAATATGAGCTGGATCACGATCCTCTGGTCGATGGACGCAGCTGTCTGCCTGACGCTGGCGGGCATGTATCTGCTGGTCTGGTGCAAGCAACGCGACGGGTGGGTGTATCTTCTATTCTCATGCAGCGCGATGGCTGCGGCGGTTATAGCGGGCTTCGAGTTAGCGTCAATGCGCGCGGAGACGACCGAGCAATACGGCGCGATCCTGCGTTGGGCGCACATGCCGGTCTGGGTGCTCATCGTATCGCTCGTGTGGTTTGTTCGGCTCTATCTGCGCGCAGGACGGCTGTGGCTGGCGTGGAGTGTCTGCGGCCTGCGCACGCTGGCGCTGATTCTCAATTTTATCTTCACGCCGAATGTCAATTACCGGCAGATCACCACCTTGCGGCACCTTTCGTGGTGGGGCGGGGAGACCGTTTCCGTTCCGATCGGCGTGACAAATCCGTGGACGTTAGTCGGTCAACTGAGTCTGGTGTTGCTCGTAATCTTTTTCGTCGATGTCACGATCACGGTTTGGCGGCGAGCGGAGCAACGGCGGGCGTTGATTATAGGCGGGAGCACAATTTTTTTTATCTCTGCGGCGTTCGGCCAATCGGCGCTCGTAATCTGGGGGGTCATCGATTCGCCCTTTTTCGTTAGTTTCCCATATTTGGGCATCATCGCGGCGATGGGTTACGAGCTGAGCTCCGACCTGCTCCGCGCCGCACGGTTGGCGCGGCAGTTACAGGCGAGCGAATCTGAATTGCGCGAGACGCACCAGCGAATGGATCTAGCCACCAGCGCTGCCGAACTCGGAATCTGGGTGTGGGACATCGTGCGTGATGAGATCTGGATTTCTGAAAAAGGGCAGGCCCTGTTTGGCTTCGCGCCGTCGGAGAAGCTCGACATCGACCGATTCCGAAACGCGGTGCACCCTGACGATCGTGACTCGCTCCGCCAGGCTGTGCAGAACTCTTTGGACACCGGCATGGAATATGAAGCTGAGCACCGGGTAATCCTGCCGACTGGGGAGGTACGCTGGTTGGACGAGCGCGGGTGCGTCGAGTTCAGCGGCGAGGGCAAGCCGGCCCGGATGCGCGGAGTTTCGCGCGATGTCACTCGGCGCAAGTTGGCAGAAGAGGCGCTGCTGGAGAGTGAGGCTCGTTTTCGTACCATGGCCAACACCGCGCCTGTGCTGATCTGGATGTCGGGCTTGGACAAGCTCCGCACTTTTTTCAACAAACCCTGGCTCGAGTTTA
>QHOQ01000034.1 GCA_003219355.1 Verrucomicrobiota bacterium | reverse complement strand
TTGAAGTTAAGCCCTTGAAAACTTCCAAGCTGATCAAATAGATTGCGTCTGATGACCAGAACATTTTCGTTAAGCGCATTCATCGGATGCAGGCGCTTTTAGGGAAGGCTGTTAGCGTCGCGTATTCGAACGCTTGGGAAGTTGGCAGCTCCCCCTACAGAGATCGATGTAATGCGATGAAGGCATGCCATCAAAAGGAGTAGTTGAGACCAACTTGTGGACCAAGAAGATTCAAACTCGGGTTCGGATCGGTCTGCCCACCATTGGAGAGATGCTGGTAAAGGATTCCTGCATCCAGTTTCCAGTGATTGTTCAGTCTGTAGGAAATTCCGGCCGCCGTTAGAATGTTGAAAGTGAAATCCTGGCCCTGTGCGCCCGGAATATTCGGATGACTGTCGATCCAGCCCAATCCTAACCCACCTGAAATATATGGATTCAACCGCCTCCCGGGCTGAACAAAGTTGTAACGCCCGCCAAAGTTGAGACCGAAATAATGGTTCTCGATGCCGCGGAAAATCGGTTCAGCGATCGCGCTGACACAAAATTGGTTGTAACCGCGTAACCAGCTGTCTGCGTCTACGGAGCCCCAACGGACACGTGCCGTTAAAAATTCCGCGCCGATTTCGTAGCTGTTTGGGTTGCCGAAAACCCCAAGCAAATACGCCGACTCGACTGCGACCTCGAATCGCGGCGCATCAAGCGCCGTAGCGGTTTCGTGCGAGATTTCTGTGCCGGCGAATATTCGCGATGTGGCCAGAAGAACGACGAAAGCAACGAAAACGCGACAAATTTTCATGCGGTCGCGCTAGCATAGGTTTGGCTGATTGAATTGCAATCGCGTCTCGTTAACCATCGGCCTGTGGCGTGCGATGTGGCGATGAGCTTGGAAGATGCCGGCGTGACGCCTCGCACAGCGAGGCAGCTACAGCGCGCCCATAAAATCCACAAGATCGACAGGTAGCGGACTGTTCCATTCGATTTCGCTGTCGAGTGCCAGTTTTGTTGAATGGAGCGCATGTCGTGGTAACAGCAGTTGCCGCTCAAGTTCAGGCGTCCACCCGGTTTGGATGAACCGGAGATAAAGTTGTTCGTCAGGCCCATAAATTTTATCGCCCACAATCGGATGACCAGTCGATGCGAGATGCACACGAATCTGGTGAGTGCGGCCGGTAAGCGGAACAGCGCGAATCAAACTGAATCGATTTTGGCCGGAAGGAACCGATTTGTTAAATCGCCGGTCGGCGTGGAAATCGGTCCGCGCGGCCGTTCCTGCCGGATCAATCGTTTGCTTCAGCCAAATGGCGGATTGTTGATGCTTACCTTGTCGATCTAGTGGAGCCTCGACAACTCTCGTTTCCCAATTCGGCCAGCCCCAAACAATCGCAAAGTATTCCTTCTTTAGTCGACGTTGCTGCATGAGGAGTCCAAATCGTCGGGCGGCTGCTGTTGTCTTCGCAACCAGGACGAGGCCGCTCGTTTCCCGATCGAGACGATTCACAATCGAGACCTGACCGCCATTGGCAACTTCAAATGCCAGTAGCTCACGTAACTCCTTCCAAAGTGTCGCCGGGCCATTTGGCTTCGTCGGATGGGCCAAAAGAAACGCCGGTTTATCGACTACGACATAGTCGTCCGTCTCATCCACAATTCTGAAATGGCGCGAAATGTTATTAGCATTTTCGACGGCTGTTGCGGCCATAGGTCTTGGTTGTTTCAATGAAACAGACTAATCGCGCATGTCCATTTCCCTGGGGATCGGCTCGCGCGTCCTCATGCGGTCGCCGTTCGGACCTCTACATGTTGTCCTTAGCCACCGCTTTATTCGTTGACTTGACCTCATTCCCAAAACCGCTTTACCTAGACATTTCAGCCTCGATCACAGGAGCGCGCCTTGGAACTGAAAGACATTAAAGAAATCAAAGCGATCATCGATTTGATGAAAAAGAACGACCTTTCGGTCTTCGAGATCGAGAAGGAGGGCCTTCGCCTCAAGCTGCAAAGAGGGAGGCCGGATCAAACGACCACGTCTGCTTCCACGGAGACCGCTTCTCTGCCCAAAATAGCAATAGTTCCTGCCGAGACCGGCAAACCGGCCGATACCTCTTCGCTCAAAGATATTGTTTCACCCATGGTGGGGACGTTCTACCGCGCCGGATCGCCGGATGGAGCGCCGTTCGTAGATGTCGGAAAAACCGTCACTGAGGATACGGTGGTTTGTATTATTGAGGCGATGAAAGTGATGAACGAAATCAAAGCAGAAACGAGCGGTGTCATCGCCGAAGTGGTGGCAGAAAATGGCAAACCAGTCCAATTCGGTCAGGTTCTTTTCCGTGTGCGTTGAGATTGTAGCGCAAGCTTTCGGCTTGTGTCTGTATTGATTCGGAGGCTAGAAGGTCGCGCCACCTTTCCATGTTTGAAAAAGTTCTGATCGCCAATCGCGGTGAGATCGCGTTGCGCGTTATTCGCGCTTGCAAGGAACTTGGGGTCCGCACCCTGGCGGTGTATTCAGAAGCGGACGTCGATTCGCTGCATGTTCAGCTTGCAGATGAATCCATTTGCATCGGCGCGGCGCCGAGCTCGGAAAGTTATCTAAAAATCGATCGCATCATGAGCGCAGCCGAGATTGGCGATGTCGATGCGATTCATCCCGGTTATGGGTTTCTCGCGGAGAATCCGCATTTCGTGGAAGTCTGCGAAAGCTGCAACATTAAATTCATTGGCCCCTCTTCAGCGGCAATGCAGGCTATGGGGGACAAGAACGCTGCTCGCTTTTTTGCGCGGAAAGCCGGCGTGCCAATCACGCCGGGAAGCGATGGAATTGTCGAGACGGAGGACGACGCAATCAAGATCGCAAGGAAGGTCGGTTATCCGATTATGATCAAGGCCGTCGCAGGCGGAGGCGGCCGCGGTCTGCGCTCGGCGCACAATGAGCCAAGCCTTAAGTCGGCGTTCCATAGCGCCCGCCACGAGGCGGAGAAAGCTTTCGGGAATGAGCAGATTTATCTCGAGAAACTCATCCTTAATCCGCATCACGTGGAATTTCAGGTCGTCGCCGATAGGCATGGCCACGTCGTTCATCTCGGCGAGCGCGATTGTTCCATTCAACGGCGCAATCAAAAGGTGATTGAAGAATGTCCGTCACCGCTTATGACCCCGGGGCTTCGTAAGAAAATGGGAAATGCCGCCGTGAAGCTGGCGAAATCTGTCGGTTACGAGAATGCGGGCACGATCGAGTTTCTTGTCGATCAGGATCGACATTTTTATTTTATCGAGATGAACACCCGCATCCAGGTGGAGCACACGATCACCGAAGAGGTTTACGGGTGCGATCTGGTGAAGGAACAAATCCGTATCGCAGCCGGGCAGCCACTTTCGCCGCATGTCGCACACGCGGTCCCTCGACTGCACGCTATCGAATGCCGCATTAACGCCGAAGACCCGGAAAAAGATTTTCAACCGTCGCCCGGGCGAATTGCTTTTTATTACGCTCCTGGCGGTCGCGGCGTTCGGATCGACTCGCACGTTTACACCGGTTACTCCGTGCCGCCATACTATGATTCGATGATCGCGAAAATAATCACGGTTGGCGCAACGCGGATAAATGCAATCGATCGAATGCGCCGCGCGCTCGATGAATATTACATCACCGGCATCAAAACGACGGTGCCGTTTCACGCAGCGATAATGCGCAGCGCCGAGTTCCGCGACGGAAACTACGACACAGGTTTTATTGAGCGGGTGATGTCGTCAGGCAAACTCGAGCTGAGTACTCCTGCAACCCAGCTTCGTGAGTAGTAAATTGCGAAAGTTAAGCGAATGCCAACTCTACGGTATCCTGGATCTGAGTTACGTCGATAACTCTGACCCTGTGACCGTCGCCGACGCAATGATCGAAGGAGGGGTTGATCTGATCCAGTTGCGTGGAAAAGAATGCCCCATTGAAGAACTTGTCGATCTTGCCGCCGCCCTGCACGAATTGACGGCCCGATCTTCGACGCCGCTGATTGTGAACGATCACGCCGAGGTTGCGGTAAAAGTTCCCGTGGAAGGTGTGCACGTTGGACAGGATGACGACTCGGTCGCAGACGTGCGGCGAAGAGTCGACCGCAAAATATTGGTTGGAAAATCAACGCACAGTCTCGAACAAGCGCTGGCGGCGCAACGCGAAGACGCGGACTACATTGGATTCGGCCCTATTTTCGCGACGCCGACCAAACCCGATTATCAACCGATCGGATTAAAGGAGATTGAAGGCGTCCATCGCGATGTAGTTCTCCCGATCTTTTGTATCGGCGGAATCAAGATCGACAATCTCAAGCAGGTCATCACTGCTGGCGCCCGTCGGGTTGCGATCGTTTCCGGCCTGCTTAGAGCGACGGACATCGCCGAATACGCCCATATCTGCAAAAATCTTCTGAACTCTGCAATCTGAACTCTCATGTCTTTGTTGATTGTCGGTTCCATCGCAATCGATACAGTTAAGACACCGGTGGAAGAGCACTCCAATTTATTGGGTGGTTCTGCTTCCTATGCGGCTCTCGGCGCAAGTTTTTTCTCGCCAGTCCGGCTTGTCGGTGTCGTCGGCAATGATTTTCCTGAATCCGAGTTCCAATTTTGGAAGTCGCGCAAGATCGACAGCGAAGGCGTGCAACGGGCAAACGGAAAAACTTTTCGCTGGTCGGGCGAATATTCATGGGACTTGAACACGCGCGAAACGCGTTCGATCGCGCTCAATGTCTTTGAACATTTTAAGCCCGCGTTACCCAAGTCGTATCGACAGACCGATTTCGTTTTGCTGGCCAACATCGCGCCCTCTTTGCAATCGCACGTACTGGATCAAATGGAACGTCCGCGTTTCGTCGTCGCGGACACGATGGACCTTTGGATTGAGACGGCACGATCGGATTTGGATGCGCTCCTTCGCCGTGTCGATCTTCTCATCTTGAACGACAGCGAAGCTCGCGAAATCACAAAGGAAACGAGCCTCATCAAAGCCGGGCGCCGGATCCGGAAGATGGGGCCGCATTACGTCGCGATCAAAAAAGGTGAGCACGGCGCACTGCTCTTTGGCGAAGACGAATATTTTAGCTGCGGCGCCTATCCGCTCGAAGATATTCACGATCCGACCGGGGCAGGGGACACATTTGCTGGCGGCATGGCCGGCTATTTGGCGGGAACGGTCAAGAAGGTGCACTTCAACGATCTGCGTAAATCGATGATCTACGGGAGCGTGCTGGCCAGCTTCTGTGTAGAAGCGTTCAGCCTCGAACGCTTGCGCAAATTGTCGATGGAAGACATCGCCCAGCGCTATGAGACATTCAAATTGATGAGCCAATTTGAGGTGCCGATTTGATGTTTCGAATCCTATTTGTCGTTGTCGCGATTTGGCTGGCGATTGTCGACCTAGGAGCGCGTGGCGAAGATTGGATTACTCTTGAAAATTGCCGGCTCGTTCCGAGTCAGGCGAACGATGGAGACAGTTTTCACGTCGACGTCAACGGTAAGGAATACATCTTTCGACTCTATTTGGTCGATGCGCCCGAAACCGACGCGGCAAATCCGACGCGGCTGATCGAGCAGGCGAAACACTTTGGGATCACCGTTCCGCAAGTGATCGAAGTGGGAGAGAGAGCCAAAGCGTTCGTTGGAGAGAAACTGGCCGAGCCGTTCACCGTGATTACTCACATGGCAAATGCGATGGGCCGCAGCAACAGCGAGCGTTTTTACGCGCTCGTGCAAACGAAGGACGGCGATCTTGGCGAACAGTTGATTGCGAACGGCCTCGCGAGAATCCACGGGACGAGGGCGACACCGCCCGGAGCCTCAAGTTCCACCGTCGAACGTCAGAGACTTAAAGAACTGGAGGATGAAGCGAAGCAACGGAAAGCCGGAGCATGGGGCATGAGGGGGCAGCCGCCGAATGTGGCAAGCGCAACCCCTCAGCATGCTGGCAAGTTCGACATCAACACCGCGACGGAAAAAGAGCTGAGATTGATACCGGGAATCGGCCCCGTAATGGCGCGCCGAATCATCGACGCCCGGCCTTTCAGGAGCGCGGATGACCTGAGAAAGGTAAACGGAATCGGGGACAAAAAATACGACCAGATTCGGCCGTATTTTAATTGATTGTACCGCCTACCGGGCAGTGGCCATGGGCTGGCGTTGAATCAAAACGCGCCCGTGGTGATTCGAACACCAAACCTTCTGATCCGTAGTCAGATGCTCTATCCAGTTGAGCTACGGGCGCTCGGAGCAGGCTAATTTGCGGCGGAAGAGAAACGCGTCAAATAAAGCGCAAGGAAGAAAGAAAACTCAAGACCGCCTTCCAGATCAGAATCGATTAACTCACGCAGGGGTTATGGAGTTAACATCGCGAACACGACCCGCCCTACGATCCAAATCGACCGCGCCGAAGTCTTCTCGACACTGGTCGCCAAATAAAAAGCTCACGCCTGTTCACTCGCGAAACCGCGCAACCGGAGAATCAATATGAAGAAGCACAACTCGAATCGTTTTTATCTGGACCATGGCATAACGCGCCGAAAATTTATTGGTGCCGCTGCTGCCGGTAGCGCAGCGCTTTTTGGGGGCGGACTGAGTTCGCTCGTTTCAAGATCGACATCAGCTGCATCGGCGACCTGGATCGAGGCAACGATTCCTCAGCTCCAGGCGTTGATGAATTCCGGCGCGCTCACCAGCGTACAGCTAACGACAGATTACCTCAATCAGATCGCGACCTTTAATCCTTTGCTCCACGCAGTGATCGAGACCAATCCCGACGCGCTGGCGATCGCCAAGAAACTGGATACCGAGCGCCACGCTGGACATCTGCGCGGACCGCTGCATGGCATTCCTATCCTAGTGAAGGATAACCTCGCGACCGCTGACAAGATGCAGACCTCAGCGGGGTCACTTGCGCTGGTAGGTAGCATTGTTCCTACGGATTCGGTGGTAGTGAATCGCTTGCGCGCGACTGGCGCCGTGATTCTGGGAAAAGCAAATCTTTCGGAGTGGGCGAATTTTCGCGGCAACGCGCCGTTCAACGGCTGGAGCGCACGGGGTGGTTTCACTCGCGACCCATACCTGCTCAGCTTCGATCCATGCGGGTCGAGCTCAGGTTCTGCTGTGGCGAGCGCTGCGAATCTTTGCGCGACCGCGGTCGGGACTGAAACGGATGGTTCTGTTGTATGTCCTTCGGGAAACAATCTCAACATGGGACTCAAGCCGACCGTGGGATTGGTTTCGCAAGACGGAATTATTCCGATCGGCCACAGTCAGGATACTGCCGGTCCGATGTGCCGGACGGTCACCGACGTGGCGATCATGCTCGGCGTAATGCAGTCGCCGTTCGGCGAAGTCATTGGACATGCCGTGCCGAGCGACTACACGCAGTTCTTGAAAATTGGATCGCTGAAAGGCGCGCGCATCGGAATCGACAGTCGGTACTTTTCGACCGCCTATGGGGGCGAAAATGACTTGGTGAAAGTGGCGCAAAAAGGTCTGGACGCGATGCAGACCCTTGGCGCCACGCTCGTCCCGACAGATACAGGCAATCCATCCCAGCAGAACTTCAAGTTCTACAACGATGAATTCACGGTCCTGCTCTACGAGTTTAAAGTCCAAATTGCGCAGTATCTGGCCGGTCTGAGCAACACCTCGATGCGCACACTGGCGGATTTGATCGCATTCGACATCGCACACTGTGAGGAAGAAATGAAATACTTCGGCCAGGAGGTCTTCGAGCTCTCGGAGCAGACCAGTGGAAATCTGAACGACCCGGCTTATCTCAGTGCGAGAAGTGATAACTTAGCTTTCGCAAGAACGAACGGGATAGATGCCGCACTGAAAAAGGATAACTTGGATGCCATTGTCGCGCCCACCTACAGCTTCGCGTCGTCGTTGCCCGCGGTAGCAGGTTATCCGAATCTCTCGATTTCAGTTGGTCTGACGCCGGAAGGCAAACCCGCAGGTCTCTGGATGTACAGCGGATTTCTCAAAGAACCAACGTTACTCGCTTTTGCCTATGATCTAGAGCAGGCGATAAAACCTCGCACGCAACCTGGCTTGCTCGGTTCCGTGCCGCCGGAGCCGCCAGATGCTGGCATCTGTGCAACGTTGGCGACGGCAGTTGCGCCGAGGCTCGTCAATGGCAGAGCGCAGATCTCGCGTCACCTCGGGACGGGCAAGCCGTTTAGTCCCTGATACGCGCCCTCTCTAGGGTTCATGTACGGTGCCTTCCTGCTGAACCGGAGTTGATCGGCTTCGCCTACGATTCTCGAGCAGGAAC